>NZ_QRZD01000009.1:0-76150 GCF_003464565.1 Collinsella sp. AF14-35 | reverse complement strand
GGGGCGCCGGGGGCGGGAATCTGGGCGTACACATTTCCTACACAATTTGGGATCCGACTAACGTTTGCCAGCCGTTAACTACCGCTCACCGAGCATCTCTTTATATAAGGCAGTCTCATGGTTAAAGCGGATACGTTCCCCTAGCTAAAGCACAGCCAGCATCGAGCAACTCATCACGTTCTTCCACCGAGAACCCCTCGGCGTAGACGCGCACCACTGGTTCGGTCCCGCTAGGACGGACCAGCAGCCACGTGTCATCCTCGAATGCTAAACGCAAGCCATCCATATGACTAACGTTTTGCGGCACCTTGCCACAAATCGACTTGGGGTTTACGCCCGGCAGCAGGGTTCGTAACGTTTCGGCATCTTCGGCCTCAAGGCGCAAATCGCGTCGACCGTAACTCGTCTTACCAAAACTGTCCTCGAGTTGGTCGACCAGAACGCCCAAAGGCGCGTCCGTCTTTGCCATAAGCTCACACAGAATCAGACAGGCGAGGATTCCATCGCGCTCGGGCATATGCGCGGCGATGCCGATACCACCGGCTTCTTCGCCGCCTATGAGGACGCCACCCTTCTTCATCTCTGCCGCTATATATTTGAAACCGACTGGTTTGACGGTCACGCGGCAGCCAAGCGCCTCGGCAATGCGACGCACGAGCGTCGAGCACGAAAGATTGACGACGACGCGCCCCTCCAAATTACGAAATTGAACCAAGTCGCCCAAAACGAGCGCCATGATCTGATGCGGATGTATATATCTGCCGCGCTCGTCAACCGCGCCGATACGGTCGGCGTCGCCGTCGGTCACCAGGCCAGCGCAAGCTCCGTCCTCGATAACCGTATGCTCGCAAGCGTCCACCCACGGCTCAACGGGGTCGGGGCAGATATCTTCTTGGTCAGGCGCCTGCCCGGCGTGAATCTCGTGCACCTCAACGCCAAGCTCGCGCAGCAAGTCGGCTAGATAGCCCTGGGCTGCGCCGCCCATGGGGTCAACAACCACGCGCAGGTGCGCGGCGCGGATGGCTTCGGCATCGACAAACGATGCCACCGCTTGCATATAGTCAGGAATGATATCCGCGGTGCGATATTGCCCCTCGATCCCCATTGGCTCGGGAGCCATGGTCTCTTCGAGCTCTTCGATGACATCCTGGTTGGCGGTCGAGCCGTCACCCATGCGAATCTTGAGACACAGATAACCCTGCGGATGATGGGACCCCGTCACCATGAGCGCGCCGCACGCCTCACCGTCATAAGCCGCCGCCCACGTAAGGGCAGGGGTCGGAACAGGTCGCGAAGCGAGCACGGCGTCTAGCCCGTGCGCTGCTAGCACACCCGCCGCAAGCTCAGCGAACTCGCGCGCCAGGGGCCGAGTGTCGAACCCTATATATACCGTTTTGCCCGGATTGGTCTTTTGCCACAACTCGCCGACGGCATCGGCGATACGGGCAACGTTATCGGCAGTGAAGTCCTCATCGACGCGAGCGCGCCAACCGTCAGTTCCAAAATGAATTATCGCGCACACGCGCAGACACCTCACAGTGTTTGGATCATGGTACGCATGAGGTATACCCGCGATACACACTCGGCAACCTGCCGGCACCAGCATTCACCATTTGGGCAAATGCTGCCGAGGACATGCAGGCAATAAAAAAACCGCCCCGTATGGAGCGGTTTTGCCCTTTATATATCGAGCGCCTCGGCCATCGCTGCCGTAGTGATTGCCGTGGTTCCACAGCAACTGCCCACCATTGCGGCACCGGCATGTCTCCATTCGATGCATGCGCGCGCGAAAGCTTCGGGGTTCTCGTGCCATACGGGGCCATCCTGAGTCTGGACCGGATCGCCCACGTTGGGACGCACCGTGACGGGAGTAGTCGCCGATGCAACCATCCTAGGCACCGCCGCGTTCGCGGCCGCAAGCGAACAGCAATTAACACCAACCGAGTTTGCGCCGTGTTTTTCGGCGTACAAAACGGCTGCCTCGATGTTGAGGCCATCGCCCAACAGGTCGCCTTTGTCATCAACGACAAAACTCACCAGGACAGGCATGCCGTCAGCGGCATCTCGAGCGCCGGCAAGCATGGGCTGCAAATTACGGATAGACGTCACCGTCTCGATCAGCAGACCATCAACACCAGCATTGAGCAAGGCGTGCGCCTGTTCGCGCGCAATGCCTCGGATCTCACGAAACTCGGCAGAGTCCTCGGCAAACCACTCAATACCGATCGGACCCATCGAGCCCAGCAGCAGCTGAGGGTGCGCCTGGCGGGCATCGTCGACGGCCCCGCGATTGACCTCCGCCACGGACGGCGCAATCTGGTCGTGCTTGAGGGCATAGCTTGATGACTGAAAGGTATTGGTAATGAGCACCTGCGCACCGGCGGCGACATACAAGCGATGGATACGAGAAACGGTCTGCGGCTCCGCCAGATTCCAAAACGCCGGTGGAATATCGGCGGCGTCGTACTCACTCAACAGAACACTGCCCATGGGGCCCTGCGCCAACAAGGTCTCGCTCGACAAGCGGCGCGTAAGTTCCTCGGCACCAAAGCGGTTGTAATAACTCGTATCCATATATATCCCGCTATTCCTCGACGCTGATTCCCTGCTTTTCGAGATAGGCGAGCCAGCGGCTCATCGTGTCCTCGGATAGCGCATGCTCCATCATGCAGGCCTCGGAATCGGCTCGCTCAAATTCGACACCGAGCTCCTGAACCAAAAACGTGCGGATGAGGCGATGACGGTACCAGATAGCCGTGCCAACCTCGCGGCCGCGATCGGTCAGGATTACCTTGCCATAGTGCGATTGCTCGACAAGCTCGGATGCCTTGAGCGCCGAAACCGCTTTATTGACCGATGCCTTGGAGACGCCAAGGCGCTGCGCGATGTCGACCGATCGCACGCCGTTGGTTTCCCCCTCTTCGCTTTCAATGCGAACCATGCACTCCAAGTAGTCTTCGTTCGCCACCGTCAGATGTAGTTCGCGCGAGCTATTTGTCGTATCCATGATCTTCCGTCCCTTCTGCATTCAATGGCTGATTCTACCCCATCCAAGCGTCGCGGTATGCCGTGGCATACCGTGCTAGAGTTCTTGTTGCACACGACGACCAAGATTGGAGCGGTCTTTATGGAAAACACCACCACGAACCCCGATGTCCTCGAGCGCTTTTTGCGCTACGTCCAGATCAACACGCAGTCCGAGGATGCAAACTGCGACCAGGTACCTTCGAGCACCGTTCAGTTTGACCTTGCCAACGTGCTGGCTGAAGAGCTGCGCGAGCTTGGTGCGGAAGATGCCCACGTGACCGAGCATGCCTATGTCTGCGCGCATATCCCCGCAAGTGCGGGCGCTGAGGACAAGCCCGCCCTGGGCCTGATCGCCCATCTCGACACCACCGAAGTTGCACCGGGCGCCGGCGTGAAGCCGCACATCGTACACTACGAAGGCGGCGACCTGGTCTGCGGCACGGTTGACGGTAAGCCCGTTGCCATGAGTACCGTCAAGCTTCCCGCCCTGAACGACCTCGCGGGTGAGGACCTGGTCTGCAGCGATGGCACCACACTGCTGGGCGCGGACGACAAGGCAGGCGTCGCCGAGATCATGTCGCTTGCCGCACGTATCGCTCAGGACCCTTCTCTGCCCCATCCCGCACTCGGCATTTGCTTCTGCCCTGACGAGGAGATCGGCCACGGAGCCGAGCTGTTGGATATCGATACCTTTGGCTGCAAGTACGCCTACACGGTCGACGGCGGCCCCATCGGCGAGCTGGAGTGGGAGTGCTTTAACGCCGCCGAGGCGACCGTCCGCTTTGAGGGCCAGTCCATCCACCCGGGCGACGCCAAGGGCCGTATGGTCAACGCAGGCAATCTGTTCTGCGACTTCAACGCGTTGCTCCCCTACGTGCAGCGCCCGGAGTATACGGAAGGCTACGAGGGCTTTTATCACCTTGAGGGTGTATCTGCAACCGTCGACCACGCCACGGCGCGCTACATCGTCCGCGACCATGACGCCGCCAAGTTCCAGCAGAAACTCGACCTTATTGATGCCGCCGCCTCGATGCTCAACCAGCGTCTGGGTGAGGAGCGCGTGACGGTCGAGATTAAGCAGCAATATCGAAATATGGCCGAGATCGTTTGTGACTTTCCCGAGCTTATTGATGTTGCCAAGGAAGCCTACCTTGCCTGCGGCGTTGAGCCCCAAGTGCTGCCGATTCGCGGCGGCACCGACGGCGCGCAGCTGTCGTTCCGCGGTCTGCCCTGCCCCAACCTTTCCACCGGCGGCTATTGCTACCACGGCGTCAACGAATTCGTCCCGGTCAGTTCGCTCGTCAAGATGACCGACGTGCTCCAGGAGCTCGTCTCCCGCTTTGCATAAGCCTGGCTGCACAAGTCCAAAAGACGAATCGCCCCGTCCTCAACCGAGAACGGGGCGATTTTTTGCTGCAATGAGAACAGGTTGACGCACGCCAGCCTCTTAACGCAAGGAGTGTCCCAAACTGCCGGCACAAAAGGAACGTCCCCAAGTGCCGCAAAATGACGACATCCACTCTCGCTTTGTGGGTAGTCATTGGGGAGGTTCTTGTTTGACTAGTCGTTTAAAAACGTCCCCAATGACTACCCAACGACTAGTCCGGACCAAGGCAACGCCGATGTTTTGGCAACGACAGCGAAAACCCGCCAGAGCGAGCAAGGTGCCTTGAAACGAGGCGGCATTGATCTTTTGATCATGCCGCCGAAGTTGAAAGGCAGATTGCCGCTCTGGCGGGTTTGCAGCGTCAACTGGTTACGCGGGCTGGTAAGCCCGCGTAACCCTAATAATTGGCTTCGTAGCCGTTGCCGTCGCCGGTGGGCTCTTCGTAGTAGTCCGAATCGCTCGAATCGCTTGAGTCATCGGAATCGTCAGAGCTGACCGATGAGGTTGCGGTACCGTTTGCGTAGTCGTCAGACGTGTTGTTGTTCAGGTCGCCGATCGTAGAGCTGGAACCGTTGGAAAGACCCATGGTGTTGGGACCCTTGGGATCCTTGCCGGCATCGACGCGCTCCATCATTTCCTTGAGCTCGTCCTCGTAGACAAAGACGTAGCTCACGCCGTCGATCATGGTGCTGTCGTCGGCGTACGAGGGCAGGTTGGCCGAGTAGATACCGTCGACATCCATACCGCGCATGGCGTTGACCGTAGCCACGATATCCTGAACGCTCATATCGGTTACGAGCATATCGGACAGCGAATTAACCAGGCCAAAGATCTTCGTGGCATCGAAGTTATTGAGAATCTGGTTGGCAAGGGCGCCAAGCACCTGACGCTGGTGGCGCATGCGTGTGTAATCGCCGTCGGCATAGGTGTAGCGGCAGCGGGCATAGGTAAGGGCGGTGGCACCGTCCATATGCTGCTGGCCAGCGGTAATCTTAATATCCAGGTGCTCGGGGTCGCCAACATCATCGGTTGCGTTAATGTCGATACCGCCAACCGAATCAATCAGCGCCTGCATTCCGTCGAAGCTGACCTCGGCATAGTGGGAAATCTGAACACCGCACAGCTCGTTGACCGCCTCGACCATGGCCTCGGCGCCGCCAACGGTATGGCAGGCGTTGATCTTCATGGTCTCGCCCTTGTACTCGACCTTGGTGTCGCGCGGAACGGAAATGAGCGTCGCCTGCTTTTGCGTGGGGTCGATGCGTGCCAGGATAATCGAGTCGGCACGATACGTATCCTCGCCCGGACGGCCGTCGGTGCCAAGAAGCAGCACGTAGAACGGATCCTTTGCCTCCTCGGTGTCAACCAGAACCCGACGCAGATTGTCAGTAATGACATTAGAATCGCCGAGCTTGCCCATAATGGTGGCAAACCACAGGCCGGCAGCGGTAGTGGCACTCAGCAGCACGCCAAGCACGACAATGAGCGCGACGTGACGAATCGTGTGGCTACGACGACGTTGGCGAGCGCGCTCGGAATAGCGAGCCACGTTATCGCGGCTGTAGATCTTGGCCTGCGCACCAGTTGAGGGTCTTCGGGTGGTGGTATCCGCGAGGGGCTTTTTATTAAACATAGGCAACCTGTATTAGTAGATGACGGGATCGGGGACGGTAGCATGCTCGACATGCGCGCCAAGCGCCTGCAGCTTTTCGACAAACTGCTCGTAGCCGCGCTTGATGTGATGGATAGCCGAAACCTCGGTCGTCCCGTCGGCGATCAAGCCCGCTACGACGAGGGCCGCTCCGCCGCGCAGATCGGGCGAGGTAACCTGTGCACCCGAGAAGCCCTTGACGCCATGAATCATGGCATGATGGCTCTCGATACGAATGTCGGCACCCATGCGCACCAGCTCAGAGGCAAACATAAAGCGATTCTCGAAGATGTTTTCGGTAATAACAGAACTGCCGTCGGCAAGGGCGGAGAGCACCATAATCTGCGCCTGCATGTCGGTCGGGAAACCGGGGAACGGAAGCGTCTGGATGTCGACCGGCTTGATACGCTCGGCACGGTTCACATGGACGCCATCCTCGACGCGCTCGCAGTCGATACCCATGAGCTCCATCTTCTTGAGCACCATGCCCAAGTGAATGGGGCAAAAGCCCGTGACATCGACACCGCGATCGTCGGCCATCAACGCACCGGCAACGATAAAGGTACCGGCCTCGATGCGGTCGCCCACCACGCGATGGGTAACGGGATGGAGCTCTTCCACGCCTTCGATAGTCACGACGGGCGTACCGGCGCCAACAATCTTGGCGCCCATCTCGTTGAGCATGTTAGCGAGATCGACGATCTCGGGCTCGCGGGCGGCATTGTCGATAACCGTGGTGCCCTGTGCGCGCACAGAGGCCATGATGAGGTTCTCGGTCGCACCGACGCTGGCGAACTCGAGCGTGACGGTGGTACCGCGCAGACCTTGGGGCGCATTAGCGTTGATGTAACCGTGGGCGGTATCGAACTCAACGCCCAGGGCCTCAAGACCAAGAATATGCATATCGATCTTGCGAGCACCCAGGTTGCAGCCGCCCGGCATGGCAATTTTGGCGCGATGGAAGCGGCCCAGCAGGGGTCCCATGACGGCGGTGGAAGCGCGCATCTTGGCAACGAGCTCGTAGGGGGCCTCCCATGAATCGACCTGAGAGGTATCAATCTCGAGCGTGTGCTCGTCGAGAACATCGATCGTAGCGCCCATGCCCTTGAGCACCTTGCCCATCACGTGGACATCGGAAATATCGGGCACGTTCTGCAGCGTCGTCTTGCCCGGTGCCAGAAGCGTTGCCGCCATGAGTTTGAGCGCGGAGTTCTTGGCGCCCGAGACGGGCACGGAGCCTCCGATGGCGTGGCCACCCTCAACGCGGATAATATCCAAGGTCTACCCTTTCAAAAAGCATGCCCGGGGTGGCTGGGCCATCCCGGGCATGATGTGTTCGCAAATGGTCGAACGCTAAATCGTTTGACTATTGGGCAAGCTTGAGCTTACACCATGCGATTTCATTATAGAGGTAGGCGCGGCGTGCATCATCCTCCGACAAATTACCCAGCTTCTCTTCAAAACCTTGAATATCAGCTTTAAGCTTGTCGGCATCGACAGTCGCCAAATCGCAAGCGCGCTCGGCGAGAACGGTCACGACATCGTCCGCAACCTGGGCATAACCGCCGGCCACGGCAAACGTGTGGTCGACAGTGCCCATGGCCTTATCGGAAACGCGAACGTAGCCGCGGTCGATCGTGCAAATCTCGCTGGAGTGAGCAGGCAGGACGCCAAACTCGCCATCCGTGGACGGAATCGACACAAACGCAGCGTCGCCCTCATAGGCGCAGCTCACGGGGCACACGATGCGGATACGCATAACCTACTTCTCCCCCATCTTGCGGGCGCGCTCGCGCACGTCCTCAATCGTGGAAGCATAGCGGAAAGCCTGCTCGGGCAGGTCATCGGCCTTGCCGTCGACAATCTCGGCGAAAGAGCGGACGGTATCCTCGACGCGGACGTAGACACCGGGGTTGCCGGTGAACTTCTCGGCGACGTGGAAGGACTGCGAGAGGAACTGCTGAATCTTACGGGCACGGTTGACCGTAAGACGCTGCTCCTCGGACAGCTCGTCCATACCCAGAATGGCGATGATGTCCTGAAGGTCGGAGTACTCCTGCAGGAGCTCCTGGACCTTGACGGCGACACGGTAGTGCTCCTCGCCAACGATCGAGGGATCGAGAGCGTCGGAGGAAGATGCGAGCGGGTCGATAGCCGGGAACAGGCCGAGCGACGAAATGCTACGCGAAAGAACCGTGGTGGCGTCGAGGTGCGTAAACGTCGTGGCAGGCGCCGGGTCGGTCAGGTCGTCTGCGGGGACGTAGACAGCCTGGACGGAGGTAATGGAGCCCGTCTTGGTCGAGGTAATGCGCTCCTGGAGGTCGCCCATCTCGGTTGCCAGCGTGGGCTGGTAACCAACGGCGGACGGCATACGGCCCAGCAGTGCGGAAACCTCGGAACCTGCCTGGGAGAAGCGGAAGATGTTGTCGATGAACAGCAGAACGTCCTGGCCGCGATCGCGGAAGTACTCAGCGGTGGTAAGGCCGGCCAGACCGATGCGCAGACGCGCTCCGGGCGGCTCGTTCATCTGACCATAGACCAAGCAGGTCTTGTCGATAACGCCAGACTCGCTCATCTCGAGGAACAGGTCGGTGCCCTCGCGGGTACGCTCGCCGACGCCGGTGAACACCGAGGTGCCACCGTGCTCCTGGGCGAGGTTGTTGATGAGCTCCTGAATCAGAACGGTCTTGCCGACGCCGGCGCCGCCGAACAGGCCTGTCTTGCCGCCACGGATGTAGGGCTCGAGCAGGTCGACGGCCTTGATGCCGGTCTCGAAGATCTCGGTCTTGGTGGTGAGCTCGTCGAAACGGGGCGCTGCATGGTGGATGGGGTAGAACTCCTCCACCTCGGGCGTGGGCTTGCCGTCGACGGGCTTGCCCATAACGTTCCAAATTCGGCCGAGCGTCTTGGGGCCAACGGGCATCTTCATGGGCTCACCGGTATCGGTGGCGATGAGGCCGCGCTGCAGGCCGTCGGTCGAGGACATGGCGACCGTGCGGACGACGCCGCCCGGAAGCTGGCTCTCGACCTCGAGGATCGTGCTCAGATGACCGATCGGGGTCTCGGCCTCGACCGTGAGCGCGTTGTAGATCGGGGGCACCGCGCCGTCAAACTTGACGTCGACGACAGGGCCGATGATTCGCACGATGCGACCATCACCGGCAGTCGTCTTCTTGGTGGCTTCCTCGACCGCAAGCTTTACGGTGTTATTAGCCATTACTGTTCCTCCAATGCTGAGGCTCCGCCGACGATCTCGTTAATCTCGGTCGTGATCGAAGCCTGGCGCACGCGACTATACGTGCGGGTAAGGGTCGAGATGATCGCGGTGGCGTTTTCCGTCGCGGAGTGCATGGCCTTGCGGCGTGCACCCTGCTCGGCAGCCGCCGAATCGATCAGGGCCTGGTAGATGACCGTCAGGATGTAAGACGGCACAAGCTTGCCGAGAACATGCTCGGGAGAGGGCACGAACTCGAACGTGGACGAGATGCGCTTAGGGGCGTCGGTCTCGTTCTTACGCGGACCGTGGGCCATAGCGATCATCTCGGGGTCGAGCGGCAACAGATGCTCGACGCGAAGCTCCTGATCCACGCGGTTCTTGGCGTGGTGGTAGACAAGCTCGACACGGTCAAGCTCACCGGCACGATACGCATCGCAGATATGAGAGGAGATCATGCGGGCCTGATTGAAATCGGGCTCAGAGGAGTTGCCCTCAAAGTGCATGACAACGTTTGCGCGGTCACGGAAATACGTGGCCGGTTTGCGCCCACACGCGATGATCTCGCACTCGATGCCGTCGTTCGCCCAAGAAGCGGCGAGCTTTTCGGCCGTGCGCTCCACCGTCGTATTGAAACCGCCGGCAAGGCCGCGGTCCGAGGCAATAACGACAATCAGGCCATGCTTGACGCTCTCATGCTTCTGCAGCATGGGATCGGTGCCCGAACAGGAGGCGTCGCCGGCGACCGTCAACATGACGTCGGTCAGCGCCTCCTTATAGGGCTCGGCCTGCTTGGAGCGATCGAGGGCACGACGGATCTTGGCCGTAGAGACCATCTCCATCGTGCGCGTGATCTGCTTGGTCGTGGTAACCGAGGAGATTCGCTTCTTAATGTCGCGAAGGTTGGCCATGGGGCTTAGTTCTCCTCTGATCCAGAAACATCCGAATGGTGCTTGGCCATGAACTGCTGCTTGAAGTCGCCGATGACGCGCAAGAGCTCAGCCTTGGTGTCATCATCGATCTTCTTGGCGCGAACCTTGTCGAGCAGCGAACCAAAGCCATTGTCCATGTACTCGATGAGCTCGGCACGGAAGGGCAGCACGTCGGCGATCTCCAGGTCATCCAGGAAGCCCTCGTTGCCAGCGAACAGCGTAACGATCTGCTCGCCAACCTCAAACGGCTTGTAACGCGGCTGCTTCAGGAGCTCGGTCATGCGAGCACCATGGGTCAGCTGCTTCTGAGTAGCCTCGTCGAGGTCGGAGCCGAACTGCGTAAAGCCAGCGAGCTCCTGGTACGAAGCGAGGTCCAGGCGAAGGTTGCCGGCAACCTGCTTCATAGCCTTGGTCTGCGCATCGCCACCGACGCGGGACACGGAGATGCCCACGTCGACTGCCGGGCGCTGACCCTGGAAGAAGAGCTCGGACTGCAGGTAGATCTGACCATCGGTAATGGAAATGACGTTGGTCGGAATGTAGGCCGAGACGTCGCCGTCCTGGGTCTCGATGATCGGCAGTGCCGTCATGGAGCCGTAACCGTTCTTCTTGGACATCTTGACGGCACGCTCGAGCAGACGAGAGTGCAGGTAGAAGATGTCGCCAGGATAGGCCTCGCGTCCGGGCGGACGATGCAGCGTCAGCGACATCTGACGGTAGGCCACAGCCTGCTTGGACAGGTCGTCGTAGATGACGAGCACGTGGCCGCCGGGGTTGGTCTCGCTGGCGGGCTTGCCGTCCTCGCCGTTGTACATGAAGAACTCGCCGATAGCGGCACCGGCCATAGGCGCGATGTACTGCATAGGGGCGGAATCGGCAGCGGTGGCCGAAACGATGATGGTGTAGTCGAGCGCACCGTGCTGAGCGAGGGTCTCGCGGATGTTGGCAACCGTGGAGGCCTTCTGGCCGATGGCGACATAGATGCAGACCATGCCCTTGCCGCGCTGGTTGAGGATAGCGTCGATGGCGATGGCGGTCTTACCGGTCTTACGGTCGCCGATGATGAGCTCACGCTGACCGCGGCCAATAGGCACCATGGAGTCGATAGCGAGCAGACCGGTCTGAACCGGCTCGCACACCGGGGTACGATCGATGACGCCGGGAGCCTTGAACTCGATGGGGCGACGGTGCGTGGCGACGATGTCGCCCAGGCCGTCGATGGGCTGGCCGAGCGGATTGACGACGCGGCCGAGCATGGCACGGCTCACGGGGATATCCATAATGCGGCCAGTGGTGCGGCACTCGTCGCCTTCCTTGATGGAGTCGACGGCACCAAACAGAACGGCGCCGACCTCGTCACGGTCAAGGTTCTGGGCAAGGCCGAAGACGGTCTCACCGGTATCGGAGCTCTTGAACTCCAGAAGCTCGCCTGCCATGGCGCTCTTGAGGCCGGAGACGCGCGCGATGCCGTCGCCTACCTCGTCGACCGTTGAAACCTCATGCGTATCGACCGTCGCGGAGAGGCTCGTGAGCTGCTCCTGCAGTTTCTTGGCGATATCCTGGGCATTGAGGGTTTCGGACATTAGGCTTCACCTCCGTACGAATTAGCAGAGTTTGCGAGGGTCTCCTGCGCGATGCGCAGCTGCGTCTTGACGGAAATGTCACGACGCTCGCCGCGGGCCTCGAGCACCAGGCCGCCCACGATAGACGGGTCGACCTGCTCGATAAGGAATACCTTGCGGCCGAAGTCCTGCTCGCATTTCTTAGTGATGGTTTGACGCAGCTCGTCGTCGAGCGGGATCGCCGTGGTGACGGTCACGCCCACTACATCCTCGTCTTCCTCGGCAACATACTTAAAGGCAGCTGCCACCTTGGGAAGAAGGTCGAGCTGGTCGCGCTTGGACATGGTGTCGAGCACGGCGATGATCTCGGGGCTGGCAGAAGCCAAGCGCTCGATCATCTCGAGGTCCTCGAACACATGGTTCTCGGCCTTAGCGGCTTCCAGAAGGGAGCGCGCGTAGGTCTCGAGCACCTTGTCCTGATAGCGGCTAGTCGGCATTCAGGCTACCTGCTTCCTGGATGTAGCGCTCGATGAGCTTCTTCTGCTCGGCATCGTCCTCGAGTGCCTCGCCCACGATCTTGGTGGCGACGGCAACGGACAGGTCGGCGATGGAGCTCGCGGCACCGGCGTAAATGGACTTGCGCTCGTCCTCGACGGTCGTATGGGCCTTGGCGATGATCTCCTCGGCCTCCTTGTGAGCAGCCTCGATGATACGGGCGCGCTCGGACTCGGCGTCCTTACGGGCCTCGAGAACGATGTCGGCAGCCTGACGACGGGCGTCGGTGACGATCGAGTCGGACTCAGCGCGCTTGGCGATAGCCTCCTGCTTGGTCTTCTCGGCCTCGTCGAGGCTCTCCTCGATCTTCTTGCCGCGCTCCTCCATGGTTTTCATGATGCCCGGCAGGGCGACCTTGGCCAGCACGATCCAGATAATCAGGAAGGCGATAAGCGCCGGGATGAACTCCGCCATCTTAGGGATGAGGATGTCCGCACCGGCAGCGCCGTCCTCAGCGAACGCGGAAACCGGCATGAGCAGCGCGGCCGCGGACGCGGAGAGTGCGATCGCGCTCTTCTGGGATGAAAGATTCATACTTGACGCTCCGTGCTATTTAACGATCAGCGCGACAACGAAGCCGATCAGAGCCAGAGCCTCGCCGAAGGCGGAGCCCATGATGAAGACGGTGAACACGCGGCCCTGGACCTCAGGCTGACGGGCCATAGCACCCGTAGCACCCAGAGCAGACAGGCCGATAGCAAGACCAGCGCCGATAACACCGAGACCGTAACCGATAACTCCCACGATTCCTCCTTTGTCGTGCGTGTCTTATTTCACGCAGGATAACCTTTTTTATAACTGCCGGGCTCCATGGGTACGGGCACCGGCGGTTTAACGAATTGCTTACCTTTAAGGCGCGAGCGGAAGGCTACTCCTCCTCCGCGACCTCCTCTGCCTCGGAGACATACACGGCGGTAAGGACCGTGAAGACGTAAGCCTGGATGGCGCCGACCACAAGCTCGATCGCATAGATCAGGATGAGGATGGCAAGCCAGGCTAGCGAAGGCAGGGCGCCAACGGCGTGGGCCGCGGAAACCTGCTGAAGCAGCGGCTGCATGAACATGCTCGCCATGATGGCGAACGAGCCCATGACCACGTGTCCTGCGAACATGTTGCAGAACAGACGGACGGCAAGCGTGATGAGACGCAGGAAGGTCGAGAAAAGCTCGACGACCCACACAAGCACGTTCATCGGGAAGCTTACGCCCTGCGGGGCGAGGCTCTTGACGTAGCCGATCACGCCGTGAGCCTTGCATCCGTAGTAGATGAAATACACGAAGGCGAAGATGGCGAGCGCGGCGGTGGAGCCGATTGCGCCGGTGCCGGGCTTCATTCCCGGAATCAGGCCGATCATGTTATTGATCAGGATGAACAGGAAAAGCGAGCACAGGAACGGGAAGTGCTTCTTCCAGTTCTCACCCACGACGCCCTTGCCGATATCGTTCTCGACGTACTCGATGATGTACTCGAAACCGTTGACGAAGAAGCCCTTGGGGACCAGGGTCTGCTTCTTCTTGAACACGGCCAGGACGATCAGGAGCACGATCGTGGAGACGATCAGCCAAAACGAGTACTGCGTGATGCCGCAGCTCAGATCGCCCACGACAGGGGTGGAGCTGAACTCGCTGACCAGATGATTAATCTCATCAGGCAGCTTTTCAAAAATTTCCACGACTTACCTTTCGACCTCATGAGGATCTCGCAGCGCCTTGACGACACGAACCGTGCAGGCAGCCATAAAGGCCACGAAGCCGATCGCCTCGCCCAGGAGGAACATGCGAAATGCCTCTCCGAACAACACAAACACAACCAAGGTAAAGACGAGCAGGGCGATTGCCGAGACCGCCAGACTCACCATACCCTTGAGCATGTCCGCATTCTGTTTATCGTCAAGAACCGGCTTGAGCGTAAAGACAAAGGGAAGGAAGGCAATTGCGCCCGCGATGGCGCCTGCAACGATAGCGAGCAGATCGGCTATCTGAAACACTGGCGTCCTCACTTTCCTTTTTAACGCTTCACAGAACAGTTCCCGCCAAACATTGGTGACTATTGTACGAGCCAATCGCTAAAGTACAACCGAAAAAGCATCGGTTAATACGCACCTGTTCGTTTTCTTAAGACCTTCTTTATGCCGCAGGTACGGTAATACGTTTTTCTCGAACCCTGCAGGGCAAAACGTCCGTTAACAGGAGTGCGCGCGGTCGCCTTTTGTTCGTCCGCGCGCACCGTTTCTTCGTATTTGCAGCCGCGGCCGTTTAGCCCAGCGACTAGAGCGTGCCGTAGATGCGGTCGCCGGCGTCGCCGAGGCCGGGAACGATGTAGGCAGCCTCGTTGAGATGGTCGTCGATGGCGCAGGTATAGATATGTACATCGGGATCCTTCTCGGTCAGCGACTTGAGGCCCTCGGGGGCCGCGACGATGCACAGCATGCGGATGTCCTTGACACCGCGCCCGCGCAGGTAGCTGATGGCCATCTCGGCCGAACCGCCCGTGGCGAGCATGGGGTCGACGACCAGGCAGATGCGCTGGTCGATATCCTTGGGCATCTTGCAGTAATACTCGTGCGGCTCGTGGGTGACCTCGTCGCGCTCCATGCCGATGTGGCCCACGCGAGCGGAGGGCACCAGGTCGAGGATGCCGTCGACCATGCCAAGGCCCGCACGCAGGATGGGCACGATGGCGAGTTTCTTGCCGGCGAGCTGCTTAAACGTTGCGGTGGTGATAGGGGTCTCGACCTCGACGTCTTCCATAGGCAGGTCGCGCATGGCCTCGTAGCCGTCAAAAAGCGCGAGTTCGCGCACGAGCTGACGGAACTGGTTGGTGCCGGTGTTTTTGTCGCGCAGGATCGACAGCTTGTGCTGGACGAGCGGGTGATCGACAAGCGTCACACGGGACGCATCGTAGGTGACGGTCATGGGTTGATTGCCCCTTTCGTTGCGGCCGCAAAACGGCCTTGCTGACAAGGCGCGCAGCAATGTTGCCGCCGCACGCCATGCATTAGTTTAGCGGTTTGTTGTATCGAGCAGCCCATCGCAGCCCTACTGTGAGGTGCTGAGCGAGCGCCTGACTGCATCACGCCAGCCCGCAAGGTTTTGCTCGCGGCGCTCGGCGGACATGTGGGGAAGGAAGGTCCTAACGATCTGGGCATTTTGCTCCAGCTCTTCCAGGTCTTCCCAATAGCCGACGGCAAGACCCGCCAAGTACGCGGCACCGATTGCCGTGGTCTCCACCGTCTCGCATTGCAGCACGGGGATATCCAGCAGGTCGGCCTGGAATTGCATGATGAACTCGTTGCGCGAGGCACCGCCATCGACAGACAGGCGCTCAATCGAAAGCCCCACGTCCTGCTCCATGGCGCGCAGCACGTCGTAGCTCTGATATGCCATGGATTCGCAGGCGGCACGCACGATGGTCGCACGGCTCGAGGCGCCGGTCAGACCGCACACGATACCGCGAGCATGCGGGTCCCACCAGGGAGCACCCAAACCCGCAAAGGCCGGAACGAAGTAGCAGCCCTCGTTGTCGCTAATCGAAGCGGCGAGTTGTGCCGACTCGCTCACGCTCGAGATGATGCCCATGTTGTTGCGAAGCCAGTTCATCGTTGAGCCGGCGGCAAAAATAGAGCCCTCGAGCGCATAGCTGACTTTGCCGTCCGCAGCGATACCGATGGTGGAGACCAGGCCATTCTTGGATTCGACGATCTCGTCGCCGGTGTTCATGAGCATAAAGCAACCCGTGCCATAGGTGTTTTTGGTCTGGCCGGGACGGAAACAGCAGTGGCCGAACAGCGACGCCTGTTGGTCACCCGCCACGCCCATGATGGGCGGCATGTTGGTCATGATGTCGCTCGCGACGCGGCCGTAGTCGCCCGAGCTCCAGCGAACCTCGGGCATCATGGAACGTGGAACGTCAAAGAGTGCCAGCAGGTCGTCGTCCCAATCGAGCGTATGGATATTAAAGAGTGCCGTGCGGCTGGCATTGGTGTAGTCGGTGGCAAAGACCTGGCCGCCGGTGAGGTTGTAGATGAGCCAGGTGTCGATGGTGCCAAACATGAGGTCGCCCGCCGCCGCGCTTTCGCGTGCGCCGTCGACGTTGTCGAGAATCCACTGCACCTTGGAGGCCGAGAAATACGGGTCGAGCGTGAGTCCCGTGCGGGAGCGCACCAGCCCTTCTGCGCCCTGCTCGACAAGCTCGTCGATCAGAGGTGCGGTACGGCGGCACTGCCATACGATAGCGTTATAGATCGGCTGACCGCTCACGCGATCCCAGACCACCGTGGTCTCGCGCTGGTTGGAGATGCCGATGGCGGCAATGCGGTCGGAGTGGATACCGCTCTTAAACTGGACTTCCATCATGACGGCGATCTGGCTAGCAAGGACCGCCATGGGGTCTTGCTCTACCCAACCGGGACGCGGGAAGCTGGTTTTGACGCTGCGACGTGCCTGCGCGACGATGCAGCCGTACTCGTCGACGATGGTCGCAAGTACCGAGGTGGTGCCGCAGTCGAGCGCCATGATGTAGGAACCGCCAAAGTCAAACGAGGCATCTTCCATGCCCAGGCTGCCCAGATTCAACGACATCGCTTAAACCTTTCTATTGCATCGGGTCGGACAGGACCCGTTCGATCTCTGATGCGGGAAGTGCGCCTTGGCGCAGGATCTGGAGCTCGCCGTGCTGAAACGACACGATGGTCGAGGCGTCGCGACACGGGGTCTCACCGGCGTCGACGGCAACATCGACCCCCTCCAGGATGCGACCCTCCACCGTGATAAAACTTGCCGGCGCGGGCGCGCCATGCGTGTTGGCGCTGGTGCAGGCAAGGGGGCTGCCACAGGCGCGAATGAGCGCCTGCACCACGGGCGAGGCCGAAGCGCGAAGTGCCACCGTGTCGTCGGCAGCGCGCATAAAGGTCGGCACGCAGGGGGCTGCCTTGACCACGATAGTCAGGGCTCCCGGCCAGCATCGTCGCGCGAGTATGCGGGCATCTTCCGGGATATCCACGCCATAGCGGTCGAGTGCTTCGACGCCATCGACCAGCCAAGCGACGGTTTGCGTGAGTTCACGTTGCTTGAGAGTGAAGATACGGCGATAGCCGGTGCCGAGCGCAGGAACTGCGGCGCCATTGACGGCAGCCTGCGGATCGCGCGGCCACGATGGGAATTCGCTTGTATCTTGGGGCACGGCGTCCGAGAAGGCGTTGACTGCCACGGCGACACCGTAGACGGTCTCGGTCGGGATCAAAGCCAGGCCGCCGCGGCCGAGCACCTCGGCCGTGCGCTCGACGGCAAGCCGATGCGGCTCGCGCGTTCCCTCGTATACCCGATAGACCGTCTGCATGTGTATGCCAGCCCCTTACGTTCTGGTGCAAGTTTGTTTACTGTGGGGCATTCTCGCACGAAACGTTCAACCTATTTGCCCAGAGCGCATGTTGGTTTGGTGAGCGGCTCTAGTAGTCGGTGAAAGTGAGGGGGTTATTGGACTGCGACGAACTTCTTTGGCCTGCCGGCGTGACGTTCTTGGGCGGCGTAACGCTCGATACTGTCTATCGTTATCATCCGACGGCCGTCGACGAGTTCAACATCGAGCTTTCCGGCTTTGACCAGCGCGGTAATCCGCGGAGCGGAGACTTTGAGGTCCAGCGCTGCGTCTTTAAATGTTCGGCACGCCGCTTCCCGAGCGTCCTCGTGGTCGATTTCGACTGAAAGGGCCACGACCTCGGCCGAGCGTTCGTACCCTGCCGGAGTCAAACCGTTGTTGAGGTCGTCGGCCAAA
Organism: Collinsella sp. AF14-35; assembly: GCF_003464565.1. Classification (NCBI taxonomy): domain Bacteria; kingdom Bacillati; phylum Actinomycetota; class Coriobacteriia; order Coriobacteriales; family Coriobacteriaceae; genus Collinsella; species Collinsella sp. AF14-35. Next base: position 58,050 of record NZ_QRZD01000009.1, on the reverse strand, counting down.
AACGCCATCAGTGCCTCGGTGGCATGGGCAATCGCTTCTTCGCGCGTATCGCCATCGGCAAAGGCGCCGGGAATCTGCGGGAAGCTAGCGCAGTAACCATCGTCTTCTTTTATGAGAACGCAGTCATAGGTAAATCGCTGCCTCATTTTGCCTCCAACTACCATCCAGCTTGGCGACGAATACTTGCCCACGTGCCCTTCTTTGGTCGATCACCACCAGAGCCGTTCACGGTGACAACGCGGTCACCAGAAACATACTTAGCATGACTACCGACTTGCGCGACCTTCACGAATCCATCGTGCTTGAGTAGGGCAATGATTTCCCGAAAGGTAGGAGGTTGCATGGGCCGACCTCTTTCAGCCGTCCTAATTATAAACTACTTTATAATTTTTGCTAACCAGTTAATAAATATTACTGGCGTTGCTTGGGCTCGGTGACGATGGCTCGGACGATGCGGGGGCGATCGGTGAGGTCGTGGACGATGCGCACGTCCGACAGACCCGCTTGACGACAGAGCTCGGCCGCGGCGTCGAGCGCGCCCTCGTAGAGCTCGCAGGCAAACAGGCCGCCGGCACGCAGCATATAGGGTGCCGCATTGAGCAGGCGGCGGAAGATGTCCAGGCCGTCGGCACCGCCCTCGAGCGCCAGGTCGGGCTCAAAGTCCTTGACCTCGTGCGGCAGCGAGCGCATGACATCGGTGGGGATGTAGGGCGGGTTGGAGACGAGTACGTCAAAGGTGCCCCACTCTTCACGGGGAATGGAGCTCACCAGGTTCGTGAGGCTGAAGGCGACCTCGTCGGACGTGAGGCCAAGCGCATCGCGGTTTTTGGTAGCAAGGTCGATGGCGCGCGGCTCGATATCGGTAGCAGTGCAGGTGACGTGGCCGCGACGCTCCCAGGCGATCGAGAGCGAGATACAGCCCGTGCCGCAGCCGACCTCGAGAACGCGGGCAGTGCGGGGCTCGGCTGGGGCAGGCGCAGCGGCATCCTGAGCTGAAACCGTCTCCTGGTCGGCGCCCTCGATGGCGATGTCGTATTCGTCGAGCTCGGGCTCGGCGGCTTTTGCGGCTTCGGCTTCTGCTGCTTGCGCGGCGGCTTCCTCGGCCTCGCGATCGGCAAGCTCCTCGGCATAGGCGCGGCTACCGAGCACGTCGCTACCCAGCGCAGCCTCATCGGCGGCCGTCAGGTTGGCAGCACGGCGCTCGGCGGTCGCGCGTTCGTCGGCCAGCGCCGCCTCAGCTTTGCGGGCCTGCTCGACCTCATCGTTCCAAGGCAGCTCAACACGCTGACGGGCAGCGGCCTCGGGGCTCAGCACCTCGGTATCCAGATAGTTCAGGACTTCTTCGACGAGCATCTCGGTCTCGGGGCGCGGGATGAGCACGCCGGGGGCGCACGCGACGTCGATCATGCGAAACTGCGTGCTGCCCGTGATGTACTGCAGCGGCTCGCCTTTGGCGCGACGAACGACGGCCGCGTGCATGGTCTCGAGCTGGGCTGCGTTAAGCGTCTCGTCCATGCGCATATACAAGTCGATACGCGCCAGGCCCGTGGCCGCGCACAGCAGCCACTCGGCAGAAAGACGGGGATGCTCCTCGCCGCGCTCGGCCAGGTACTCCTTGGTCCACTCGAGACAACGCTTGATGGTCCAAATCTCGTTTGCCATGGGGCCCTCCCCTCTTAAGCGCCGGACGGCGCGCGAATGTCGGAGCAGATTGTAAGCGAGGCCAGCGCTTGGCAAGGGGCGATTAAAGGCGATTATCGAGAATCAGCCCAGAATTTTGCTTGGAGCCTGCCTAGAGTGTTCATTCGTCGACGTCTAAATCTGCATCCGTCAAGCTTTTGGCAAGGTTGCCCCAAAACTGACCAATATCTAACCAAGAACTTGCCACATCGCTTGACGCGCGACGCACCAAAAAGGACCCCGCGACTTCTTGGACGATTTTTCGAGCAATATTTTCAATAGCAGATGCACACCGTTAATTGCTTTAAGCAGGTAAGCAGCTCAAAGGCCATCACAGCTGATTGAATAACACCTCAAAGCAATATGCCCAACCTGGTCATTTAAGAACGTCCCCAATGACCACCTCTAAGGCGCCGCAGGTTGAGCATAAGTCAGCGAAAACGCCCCTAAGCGAGCAAGGTGACGTGAAATGAAAGGGCGCTGACCTTCTGGTCGCGCCCTTGAAATTGAACGTCAGATTGCCGCTTAGGGGCGTTTGCAGCGTCGAGCCGTTACGGCGTTTGGTAAAACGCCGTAACTTAAACTGCCTGTGCCAGCTTCTCGGCTCGCTCGGCGGCGGCGAGTGCCTCGATGACGGTGCCGAGCTGGTCGCCCAGAAGGACGCCGTTGTAGGTGGAGTTGAAGCCGATGCGGTGATCGGTCACGCGGTCCTGGGGCTGGTTGTAGGTACGGATCTTCTCGGAACGGTTGCCGTGGCCGATCTGGCTCTGGCGCTCGGCACCGAGCTCTGCCTGCTGCTTCTCGAGCTCCATCTCGTACAGACGGGCGCGCAGCATCTGCATGCAGACTTCGCGGTTCTGGATCTGGGAGCGCTGTTCCTGCGACTGCACCACGGTGTTGGTGGGCAGGTGGGTGATGCGCACGGCGGAATAAGTGGTGTTAACGCACTGACCGCCAGGACCGGAGGCGCAGTAGGTGTCGATACGCAGGTCGGACTGGTTGATCTGGACGTCGATCTCCTCGGCCTCGGGAAGTACGGCGACGGTCGCCGTGGAGGTCTGGATACGGCCCTGGGACTCGGTCTTGGGAACGCGCTGGACGCGGTGCACGCCGGACTCGAACTTCATGACGGAGTAGACGCGGTCGCCCTCGACCTTGAACTCGATGGACTTAAAGCCGCCGGCCTCGCTGGGGCTGGAGTCGAGCACGGTGGTCTTCCAGCCGCGCGACTCGCAGAAGCGCTGATACATCTTGTACAGATCGCCGGCAAAGATGGCCGCCTCGTCGCCACCAGCGGCGGAGCGAATCTCGACGATGGTGTTCTTGTCGTCGTTGGGGTCGCTCGGGATGAGCATGTACTTAATGTCTTCCTCGAGCTGGGGAAGCTTGGCCTCGTTTTCGGAGATGTCCATCTGGAGCATCTCCTTCTCATCGGCATCGGTAGTATCGTGGAGCATTTCCTTGGCGGCCTCGATGTCATCGAGCGCGCCGATGTACTCGCGCGAGGCAGCGATGAGGTCGGACTGGTGCGCGTACTCCTTGTTGAGACGCGTGAACTCCTTGATATCGGAGGCGACGGCCGGGTCGGAAAGCTTTTTCTCGAGCTCCTCGTAGGCCTTGATGATCTTTTCGAGCTTGTCGCGCATGACGGGACTCCTTTATATGCGTGAAGGTGAAAATCGGCAGAATTGATGGGGCGCACGGCGCCATTGCGGGGGTAAGTCCAGCTAGAGCATGTCGATCTTCAGATACATGCGCATCCCTTCGCGTACGGGGTACATAGTTGCGGTCTAACCCATACATGATAGCGTGCGCAGGCAAACCTGCATATAACCCGCACGGAATCCGACAAAGGGAGAGTCCCTTTGTCGGATTCTAGAGCGTATGGAGCAGGGCGATGAGGAAGCGTACGCCCTGGAGGTAGGCGCGGCGGGTGATGCGCTCGTTGGTGCCGTGGACGCCGCGGTCGCACTCGTCATCGTCGACCACAAAGGCCGAGAAGCGAATGCACTCAGGGCAAATGCGTTGGTAGTTAGCAGCGTCGGTCGCGCCAATCACGGTCGAGGGCACAATTGCCACTGGCTCGAATGATCCGTTTTCCTCCGTCCCCTTTGGATCACGGAAATAGCGGACGGCGATGGAGCGAACCGCCTCGAGGCCGGGACCACCGATGCGCGGGGACGGCGAGGGCTCGGAGCTGCCGGGGCCCAGCTCCACTTCGACACGGTCGGCAAGGTCCGCCTCGGCAACCGCTTCACGGCAGCGCGCCACAACGTCGGCCACGCTCGTGCCCTCGAGCATGCGGAAGTTGATGTTGGCCCACATATCCTGCGGCATTACGTTGGCGCCGGTGCTGCCACCCTCAATTTGGGTCGGTGCACAAGTGGTGGTCACGAGCGGATAGAGCTTCTTGCTAGCGAGGCACTCGCGCACGATGGCGTCCTTGTTGGCGGCAATTTCATCGGCCGTGTAGAGCCCCAACTCGACGAGCTGGGCGGCAAGCAAGTCGGTCACGCGCGTCGGCCACTCGATATCGCAGATTGCGGTGATGGCACGGCTGAGCACCTCGAGCGACGTGCCACCGTAGGGGTTGGAGGAATGCCCGCCCGCACTCTTTGTCTTGAGCACAATGTCGGCATAACCTTTCTCAGCCAGGTCGGCGTGCATGAGCCAACCCTCGCCCGCGCTGTACTCGGCAGCCGGAGCGATGCGGTAATCGCCCTCGTCGATCAGGTACTCAAGCTCAATGCCGCGCTCCTCGAGCGCGCGGCCAATGGCGCCTGCGCCGTGCTGCGTAGTCTCCTCGTCCTGGCCAAAGGCCAGGAGCAGTGTGCGCTCGTGCCGCCAACCGTGCGCCAGCGCATACTCAACAGCTTCGAGAATGCCTGCGACCTGGTCCTTCATGTCGATCGCGCCGCGGCCCCAGATGTAGGTGTCGTCCACGTGCCCGCTAAAGGGAGCATGCGTCCAGTCGGCCTCGGTGCCCGGCACCACGGGGACCACGTCCATGTGGCCCATGAGCATGACGGGTTTGAGGGCGGAGTCGGAACCGCCAAGCGTCACCAACAGCGAATGGCCGACAAGCTCGACCTCGCCCGCCGCAAATACGTGCGGCCAGGCCTGCTGCATATACGCGCGCAGGTCGTCGAAGGGCTGCCAATCCACCGCCTCGGCATCCATGCTCGAAATGGTCGGAAACGACAGCACGCGGCCCAAGCGCTCGCACGCGCCGGCCTCGTCTATATCGGCAAAATCGTCCTCATGCGCAAAGAAGCGCCAAACCTCGGCCATGACATCCTTTCGATTGTGACGACAAAGGCCGCCCCACGGGAGCGGCCCTGCAACGTAAGCGTTTGCGGTCGGTTATTTGTCCTCGAGATAGCGAGAGAGGAACTCACGAGTGCGCTGGTGTTTGGGGTTGCCAAAGAGCTCGGCCGGCGCGGCGTCCTCGAGTACCACGCCCTTGTCCATAAAGACCACGCGGTCGGATACGGTTCGGGCAAAGGCCATCTCATGCGTGACGACGACCATGGTCATGCCGTCGGCAGCGAGCTTGCGCATGACCTCGAGCACCTCGCCCACGATCTCGGGGTCGAGTGCCGAAGTCGGCTCGTCGAACAGCATGATCTGCGGATTCATGCACAGGGCGCGCGCGATGGCCACGCGCTGCTTTTGGCCACCGGACAGGCGACCCACGGCGGCGTGCGCGAACTTTTCGAGTCCCACGCTCGTCAGATGCTCCATCGCGACCTTCTCGGCCTCGGCCTTGCTCATCTTTTTGAGCGTGACGGGCGCGAGCGTGCAGTTGTCGAGCACATCCATGTTGTTGAACAGGTTAAAGCCCTGGAACACCATGCCGATGTCCTCGCGCAATTTGTTGATGTTGCAGCGCTCGGCCGTGAGGTCCTGGCCGTGGAACCAGATGTGGCCCGCGTCCGGGGTCTCGAGCAGGTTGAGGCAGCGCAGGAAGGTCGATTTGCCCGAGCCCGAGGCGCCGATGATGGTGACAACCTCACCGGAATTGACGGACAGGTCGATGCCCTTGAGTACCTCGAGTGAGCCAAAGCTCTTGCGCAGGCCCTCGACGCGGATAAGCGGCTCTTGGTTTTGCACGGCTGCCGCAGTGCCGGTAGTGGCGGTATCTGCCATGATGATTCTCCTCGTCTTGCGCCTAGTTGGAGCTGGGCAGCGTGGCAGGGGCCTCGGCGCCCAGCTTTTTGCCAAAGGCTTCGAGCAGGCGGCTCGCCACGAGTGTCAGGATCAGGTAGACCACGAGCGCCACGCAGTAGACCTCCATCTGGCGGTAGTACACGCCGGCGACCGTGGTAGTAGCGTACATAAGGTCGAACACGCCGATGACCGAGAGCACCGACGAGTCCTTAATGTTGATGATGAGCTCGTTGGTGAGCGCCGGAATCGCGTTTTTAATGCCTTGGGGGAACACGACTTTGCGCATGGCCTGCCACTGCGACAGGCCCAGCGAGCGCGCTGCCTCGGCCTGGCCGGGATCGATGGACTCGATGCCGCCGCGCAGGACCTCCATCATGTAGGCGGTGGAGTTGAGCGAGATGGTGACGAGGCCGGCGGTGAAGGTACTCCAGATCTGGTTGGCCTGAGCGGTCTCGAAGCCCATGCCGCGCAAAACGGTAAAGCCCGCGTAATAGATGAGCAGGCCCTGGACCATCATGGGCGTGCCGCGCACGATGGTGGAGTAGATGGTCGCAAAGCCGCGGCCGATACTCTTAAAGAAGCGCACCAGGTCGTTGTCCACGCGGTCAAAGGTCTGAATACGCAGGAACACAAAGAGCAGCGCCAGGAAGAATGCGATGACGGTACCGAAGGTCGCAAGCGCGATGGTGATCTCGATACCGCGGATAAAGAAGTCGCCACTCTTGTAGGTCATGTAGACCAGGCTCGACAAAAAGTCGCTGGGGTTGGAATCCGAGACAATGCTCACCTGCACCAGGTCGATAAACGACATGACGCAGCGGTCGATAAAGAAGATCGCCGCGATAGCGACCACAACATAGCTACCCAGGCGCGCGCCGCGGCGGAAACGCTCGGATGCGAACGGCGACTTTTCGCGATAGTCACTCCAGTGCATAAGCTTGGTGACAAGCGCCGCTGCCGACACGACAATCCAGGCCCAAAGAATCGCCCAAAGGCAATCCTGGAAGATACCGGTGGGGGCTAAAAAGCTCAGCGGTGTGGGGTTGCGCTGGCTAAACGCCAGGCCGAGCGCCGCGATGACGCTCGTGCCCAGGTATACATAACGGTGGTCGGCCTTGATAAAGGAGGCCAGACGGTTGATGGCTTTCATGCTGCCTCCCTATGCCGGCTGACGGTCGAGGCACGCGTCCCACATTTGGTCGCGCTCCTCTTGGCTAATGCCCTTGAGTGTCTTGTCGATGAGCTTAAGCAGTTTGTCCGAGCCCTTGCGGCAACCGACATTTGCCGTGACCTCCTGCTTAAAGCCCTCGCCCTCGGCAAAGTGGATGGGGACGATACCGGGATTTTGGGCCATATAGCCCTTTTCGTTCTCAGTGTTGTAGGTCACGGCGTCGCACGTGCCCTGCAGCAGATTCGAGAACACCGTGGGGACCGAATCGACCGGGTTCTTGTGCACAACGCCCGGAATCTCGTCGATGACGGTATCGAGCATGGTGTCCTTTTGGCCGAGCACCGTGGCACCGCTGAAGTCGCTGAGCTTGGTGGCGTTTTGGTAGGGCGAGCCCTCTTTTACGAACAGGCCAAAGTAGCCAATGAAGTACGGGTCGGAAAAGCCGACGGACTCCTCGCGCTCGGGCGTGGCGCTCATGCCGGCGATGATGAGGTCAATCTGGCCGTTGTTGAGCGAGTCGATAAGGCCCGAGAAGCTCTGCTTGACGGCAACGGGCTCGCCGCCGAGAGCCTTGCAGACGATCTTGGCGATCTGCACGTCGTAGCCATCGGCATAGGCGCCCTGCACGTTGTCGATGGGGATCGTGAACTCGCTGGCCTCGGAAACCTGCCAGTTGTACGGGGCGTAGGCCGCCTCCATGCCGATGCGGATCTTATCCTTGCCGATCACAGAATCGGACAGGTCGTCGCGACCGCCGCCCGTCGTGGACTGAACTACTTCCAGCGTGGAGGGACGCTGGCAGCCGGCAAGTGCGCCGGCGACGACAGAAGCGCTCGCAGCGAGAGCGCTACCCAAAAAGATGCGACGGCTGCATACCGGCTGTGGATGCGCGTCGCGCTGTTGTCGAGATTGCATCTGGTGCCTTCCCAATTTCGTTTTGCTGACAATAAGACAGGATATACGCCCGCAACCAGCAGCGCGGCATGTGCGCGAAAAATTAATAGACACACGAGGACGATTGGCGCAAAGCAGCCTGCCCCATGTACCACTTGGCATGAAAAAGGCAAGGCATAGACCTTCTGGTCATGCCTTGCCTTTTGAATGACAAATTGTCGCTCTGGGTGGCGCGCAGCGTCGACCGGTCCGTCGTTCGTTAGAACGGCGGAACCTCTAGAGCAGGGTGACGCTAAAGGAACGGATGTCGGTAGCGCCCGGTGCCAACGTGATGGTGTTGACCTTGTGCTCAAAGACATCGTCCTCGGTGTCCATGGTGGTGTGGCCGGTCCAGGGCTCGAGCGCCATAAACGGAGCGTCGTTGGCGGCAGACCACACGCCGATGTACTTAAAGCCCTCAAAGTCGATCTTGACGCCGTGGCCCGACTTGCGGCCGCGCAGCGTGAGCGTGGAGCCCGGAGTATCGGTGAACATGATGGCATCGTTATCGAAGCTGCGGTGCGTGATGGGCAGCACGTCCGAGTTATCGGGAGCCTTGTAGCTACCCTCGAACGTCATGAGACCGTCGGGCGTGATGATGGGAGCCTCGTTCGTCCAGGCCTCGGTAAACGCCAGCTCGTAATCCTCGAATACCTCGTCCTCGGCACCGGGGGCGGGCACGTTAAATGCGGGGTGGCCGCCCACCGAGAACGGCAGGTCCACGTCGCCGGTGTTCGTAACGGCAAAGGTCTGGGTAAGCGTGGCGTCGCCGGTCAGGGCATAGGTCATGTTGAGCTTAAAGTGAAACGGAAAGGCCTTGAGCGACTCGGGCGTATCGGTGATCTCGTACGTTACCGAGGAGCCGTCCTCCGAAACCTCGACCAGCTTGTGCTCGACGATGCGCGCGAGTCCGTGGCGCGGCATCTCGCAGGTGCCGGCCGCAGACGTTGCCGTGTTGTTGCGCAGCGAGCCCACAATGGGGAACAGGATGGGCGCATGCTTGCCCCAAAAGGTGGGATCGCCCTGCCACAGATACTCGTTGCCGTTGAGGGCAAGGCTCGTGAGCTGGGCACCCATGGAATCGATGGCCGCGGTGAGGCCGCCGCGCTTGATGGTAGTGACGGTGGACATGCTACTTCCTCCAATAGTAAACAACGGTGTCGAGGGCTATTGTCCCACTCTTGGCGGCGGGGTTGAGCGACAGGTGCAGTTATTGAGCAATAGCGTAAAGGTCAAACCCGCCCTGCGGCGTGCTATCGACCGTATCGGGCGCCTGTGAATTAAAACTCACCGGAACCATGCGCTTTGAGGCACGGTAACGCGTGCCGTCGGTGGCGACGGGCGGCTCATCGACCGTGAGCTCGTAGTCGCCGGGCTTGAGCTCGATGCCGTCACCTTCGGAATTGACGTATTGGTACTCGTCGATCGCTTGCCCCTTGAGCGTGCGACCCACGATATGGACGAGCATCTGGCTGTCGCCGCGCGCGGTGTCCCACGTCGCGCCGTCCTTGACCTCGACCGATACATGCACCGAGCGCGTGCGGCTGAGCGATTGTTCGACGGACATCTCGACCTTGGCGGCGTCTTTGCGCTGTTGCTCCACGTGACTCCAGACATTTCCGATCGCCGAGCAAGCGATGACGCCGGCCATAAAGGCGATGAGAATGGGGCCGAGCGGCGAGCGACGTCCCGCATCTTCCTCGCGAGACAGATTGGGGCGACGCGTGGGCGCGGGCGCCTGAGCACCCTGCGAGGGCACGTCGAGAATGCTGAAGGATGCCGTGCTGTCGGGGTCGATGTTATGGCGAGGTTGCGGGGTGTTTGCCGGCGAGATGGACATATCGGCCGGCTCACCGAGCGTGGCCGTGGCATCGGCCTTTGCCTCGTCGGCCTCGGCCTGGGCCCAAGCCTGCTCAAAGGTCAGAGGCTCGGCGGCATCGGAGGCGGCGTCAGGCTCGACAGCAGCATCGCTGCCGGTCTCGTCCTCGTCGCTCGACACGTCACGCGGCGCGGGCTCGTCCCACTCCTCGTCCGGAGCCTCGCCCTCGCTATACCACCATTCAAAGTTATCGATATCCATACGGGGCGCCCCTTAAGCCTCGCAAATTAACACTTGCCAGCCTTATACCCCCAGATGGCACGGCGGCTCGCATGGAATGTGACAAAGGGACTATCCCTTTGTCACACGGCCAGACGTGAAAACTTATAAACTTGCAGATTTTGCAAGTTTATAAGAAATGAGCGACCCTCCTCCGCTTCAAAACAAGCTTGCGATGCTATTCGGATGTGACAAAGGGACTGTCCCTTTGTCACATCTGGAGGGCGACGGGGATTTGGATGCAGCAGAAGTCCTCTTGGTGGGGCTCGTCATAGCTCGTGGTATCGAGGTAGCAAAAGTCGAAGGCGTTGCCAACGGGCTGGAGCGCGTGCTCGTCCATGCAGGCCACAATGGCGCGGATGCCTTCGGGCTCGTACGGCATGCCCCAGCGGCTCATGCACAGGTATGTGCCCTCGGGCAGCACTTCGATGCCGATCTCTGCCAGCTCGGCAGCGTCGCTCGGCAGCAGCTCCTCGGCACCGCGCGGCAGCACGGCAAAGGAGCCGGCGCCGGCAATAGGGTCGTCGGAATGCAGCGCCTCGCGACGCAGCATGGCACCCCAGCCGCGCATGGGGCGCGTGCCCGTCAACGTACGCATGCGCAGGATGGCCCGCATGAGCGTGGGATGAAGCATTGAGCGGCCACGCTCAATATCGCCCGGAAACTCCTCAAAGACCACGTAGCGGCGCTCGAATTGCTTGAGTTCCGGTTTGCCCTCGCGCTCGCGCCAGTAGACTGCCTCGTCGTAAAAGCTCAGGCGCTCCTGCACACTCGCGCGCTCAGCCTTGAGCCCGGCAATCTGCTTGTCGAGCGCCTGCACCCGCGAGCGCAGGTGATCGGTCATCTCGCCAATGTCGAACGTCGAGGTCAGGCGGTCAATCTCGTCGAGTTCGAGCCCTAGGTCGCGCAGCATGCAGATCAGACGCATGAGCGGGATCTGCGTGGGCGAATAGAAACGGTAGCCTTTTTCGTTAACCACGGCGGGCTTAAACAGGCCGATCTTGTCGTAGTAGATGAGCGTTTGGCGCGAAACGTTAAACAAGCTCGCCATCTCGCTGATCGCATACATGCCCGTCTGCATAGATCCTCCCGACACACCAAAGCCCGCCGCCCACAGGGGCAGCGGGCTTAAACACTATTCGTATCCTACCCTAAAGACGCCTATGACCAGCGCTTATAGTTTGCGCATGACACGCCGACGGCCTCGAGCGCCTTGGCGGCGATGTGATGCACCGCGTCGTCGAGCGTGGCGGGGCCGTTGTAAAACGTGAGCATAGGCGGCATGAGCATGATGCCGGGCACGCGCGCCAGGCGCGCCATGTTATCGACGTGAATGGCGCTGAAGGGCGTCTCGCGCACCATGAGCACCAGGCGGCGCTGCTCTTTCATCTGCACGTCGGCCGCACGCAGCAGCAGGTTTTCGCTGTAGCCGCTTGCGATGCCGGCGAGCGTCTTCATGGAGCACGGGGCCACGATCATGCCATCGACCGGATAGGTGCCGCTTGCGATGGCGGCGCCGATGTTCTTGTTGTCGTAGACCACATCGGCATGCGCGGCAAACTCGTCGAGCGTCATGCCGAGCTCCTGCTCGATGGTGATCTCTCCCCCACGCGTGACGACAAGCGCCGACTCGGCACCGGCCTGACGCAGGCACTTGAGACACTCGAGGCCCAGCGCAGCGCCGCTGGCACCAGAAACGCCAACGACAATGCGACGGGGGCGAACAGAAGACTCAGGCATGACAACTCCTTGACTACTTGGTAGGGCTTACCAGCAACAACAAAATGGCGGCTATAGGTCGGGCAATGTCAGCGAGCGCACGCCTGGCGAGACAAGGTGTCCCGAAACAAGAAGGCATAGGGCTTATGCCCATGCCTTCGCAGCTGAGGGGCAGATTGTCCGCCAGGCGCGGGCGCAGCGTCGACCGGTGCGGCGTTTGTTAAAACGCCGCAATCTCCCTAGCCCACTTGTCCTTGTCGATCTCCATGAACTGCGAGCGGATGAAGCTCTTCTTGAGGTTGAACGGGACCGTGCAGTCGAAGATGGCCTTGCAGGCGATGCCGTGCTCGCGGATCGTGGGGTCGAACGCGGGGTCGTTGGACGGGTCGAGCACGTGGCAGTGGCAGCCAGGGATGGTGATGAGGTCCACGTCGGCCTGGAAGCGCGTGGTCATAGCCCACATCACGTCGCTCATATCAAAGATGTCGACATCCTCGTCAACCAGGATCACGTGCTTGAGCTCGGAGAACGCCGAGAAGGCGAGCATGGCGGCGTTGCGCTGACGGCCCTCGTCATTTTTGCTCGACTTCTTGAACTGCATGATGGCAACGAACTTGCCGCCGCCGCAGGGGGCGGCGTGAACGTTGAGCAGGCGGCCCGGGATAGCGGTCTCGACCATCTTGTAGATGGAAGCCTCGGTGGGGATGCCCGCCATGGACACGTGCTCGTGCGAAGGGCCGATGCAGCTCTCCATGATGGGATTGACGCGTGTGGTGACGGCGGTAATCTTGATCACCGGGCAGACCTTGGCGCCACCGGTGTAGCCGGGGAACTCGGGCATGGCATAGCCGTGGCCGTTGACGTCCTCGTTGATGGTCTCGTCGTGCATGAGGTAGCCCTCGAGCACGTACTCGGCATTGGCGATGCACTTCTGCGAAACGGTAACGCAGTCGGCGAGCTCGACGGCATGGCCGCGCAGGGCGCCGGCGATCTGCAGCTCGTTGAAGCCGAGCGGCGTGGTGGGAGCCTCAAAGCCGCAGCACATGTACACGGCGGGGTCCAGGCCGATGGAGATGGAGATGGGCATGTCCTCGCCGCGCTGGCAGTACTCGTCAAAAAAGGCGCCAAGGTGACGGCTGCCCGGGGTGATCCACATGGCGAGCTTGTCCTTGTCGACGCAGGAGAAGCGGTGGATGGTCACGTCGGACTGGGAGCCGTCGGGGCTCGTGCCGTAGGCGAGGCCCATGGTGATGTAGGGGCCGCCGTCGACGGGCGTGTTGGTGGGAGCGGGGACGATCTTGCGCAGGTCAAAACCCTCGTCGGTCGCCTTGTACACAACCTCCTGGCAGTCGATGTGCGCGCCCTCGGCGATCTGCTTGGGCGCGATCAGGTTCTCGAAGCGCTTGCCGATCTCGAGGCCCAGGTGCTCCTCGTCAAGGTCGAGCAGGGCGGCAACGCGCTTGCGGCTGGCAAGCATGCCGATGCAGACCTTGGCATCGTCAAAGCCCTTGACGTTGTTGAAGACCATCGCCGGACCCTCTTTGGTCGGACGCATAACGGTACCGCCGGCACCGACGTGGCGATAGACGCCCGAGACCTCGGCGTCCGGGTCGACCTGGGTGTCGGTCTCGAGCAGCTGGCCCGGCATCTCACGCAAAAAGTCGAGCGCGGAGCGCAGGTCGTGGATCTGGGAAGCATCGGTAGTGGACATAGCGTGCTCCTTTCGGGAGAGTGCCCGGCGACGGGAGTGCCGCCGGGCTGGGTAACGTAGTGGGGCCGCAGCGCTTATAGATGGAGCGCTTGGCAACTCGCGGTTCAAGCACTCGGCTGTTTACAGCCCAAGCGCTCGGCCGCTTACATCAGGCCAAAGAGATGGAACCAGGCGGCCTCGACCAGCACGACGATAAAGACGACCGCGGTGAGGGGAATGCCCATGCGCATGGCTTCTTTGGAGGTGTAGCCGCCGGCGTCCTTGCCCTCGCCGATAAGGATCGGCAGGTTATGGAACGGCAGGATGTAGTGGATGTTGATGGACGTGAAGACGATGAGTGCCACGGCGAGCGGGCTCACGCTGGAGCCGGCCGCGAAGCTGATGAACGCCGGCACGCACACGCCGAGTACGGCCATGACCGAGCCCATGAACATGTGGATGATCATGGAGAGCGCGGCGACAAGCAGGGCGAACAGGAAGATGTTCTCGGGCACGGAGCTGGGAAGCACGACGTCGGCGATCCAGGCGTTCATGCCGGTGGCACCGCCCACAGAGCCTACGGCCATGGCGGCCGTCAGGAACATGAGGGACTTGATGTCGACAGCATTCCAGCTGGCGGGGGTGAGGACCTCGCCGATGACGGGCATGGCGAGAGCGACGCCAATGGCCAGGGTGACCCAGCCGATGTAGTCGCCCGAGACGGTGAGCCACAGCGCAATGGCGATGACAAGCCACACGATGGTGCGGATCTCCTTGACGGAGAGCTTGCCGAGCGCGGCCTGCTTGGCCACGATCTGCTCGCGATCGTAGACGAGCTCCTTGCTGGGCTTAAAGAGGAAGAGGCCCAGGAACAGGGTGCACAGCAGCGCGACCAGCATGGGCACGCTCATGTACAGGAACCAGTCGACGAAGGACGGGCTCATGCCGCCGGCCTCGGCGCTGTACTGCGCAACGAGCGGGTTGAGCGTGGAGTCGCCCGTCAGGAAGAACATGGAGCCCGGGGCGGCAGCGGCAAACACGAGGAAGCCGAGCTTGCCGCGGTCGTCGTCACCGTAGCCGGCGGACTCGGCGATGACCGAGACGACGGCGAGGATGAGGAAGGCGCGGGGGAACGGATGCGGGATCAGCAGCGACAGCACAAAGGTGAGCGCGAAGATCGAGATAATGAGCGACTTGGCATCGCGCACGAACTTGAGCATAAACGCATAGGCGATGCGCTCGCCCAGGCCCGACTCCTTGACCGCGCTGGCGATGAGGTAGGCGCCGATGACGAGCCACATGGTGGCCTTGGTCCACGAGCTAAACGTGGAGGCGACCGTCGCCGAGATGCTCGCGGCGCCCGTGTCGTCCACGCACACCTTGAACAGAACGAGCAGCGCGCAATAGAGCAGGCCCACAAAGCCCGGCTGTGCCACGCCACACGCCCAGAACACCACCGTGGCGAGCGTCAACGCCAGACAGGTCTGACCGCCGACCGTAAGCTCGACCGTCGAGCTCAGCTCCGCCAAAGGAAGAAACTTCACTAGCAAAAAGACAACGATACCCAGCACAAAGCCAATTTCGCGCCTGGTGATCTTAAACGCCTTCTTTTCCGCTTCCATCTCCCCACCTTTCTTGTTGGGGGCGCTCCGGATTCGCAGCCACGTTGCCACTTAAAAAGGGGCGCCCGTTATCGGACACCCCTTACGTTGCGCTGTGTTGCGGCAATACAGTCAAGCGGGATTTTTGGATGAGAAGCGATCCTCTGGGCAAAAACCGTCACAACATTCGACGCTTTTCCTCGATTTCGAGATTTTCATCGAATGTTGTGACGGTTTGGATATGGCAAAGGGACTGTACCTTTGTTACATAGCGAGGGCCGTACGGATGGATGGGTCGCTGAGTGCCTCGCGGAGCCAGGGGGCCAGCTGCTCGGGGTGACCCTGCAGGTAGCCTTTGAGCTCGGACGGGGCCACGCGACGCACCTCCGAGATCTCCTCTTGGTTGATATGCAGCTCGCCCGGCTCAACATGGGCTGCGAACACCTCGCACCATTCGCACTCGCAGCGGCCGTCGCCGTGATCCTCGCGATACACCACGTGACCGAGGTGCTTGAGCTGGTCGGGCTCGCGCGCAATGCCAAGCTCTTCGTTGATGCGACGCGCCGTGGCGGCCGCGACGTCTTCCCCGGGGAGCGGATGGCCGGCACAGCTATCGGCCAGCACCCCGCCCCACAGTCGTTTGAGCGGACTGCGGCGACAGAGCAGCAGGCGCGCGTCTTCGCCCTGGCCCTCGACCAGAAGCGTCAGAAATGCCTGGTGCAGAATGCCCTCGCCGGTATGGGCCTCGACGCGATCGACGGGGCCAAGCGCCTCGCCGGTCGCGTCATCGACCGCCACGACCTCGGCGCCTGCGCCGCCCTCATCCCAGCCGGCGCGCAGAATGCGGGCTGCGGCCTCCTCGAGCGCGGCGATGAGCTCCTTGGTGGTATCGAGCATGCGCTGCAAGTCGTCCCCGCTCGCCTGCTCAACATGAAAACCCGTGCTTGCAACGACCGGCACATCAAAGCGCGTGGCCAGCGCCGCCGCGATATCGTGCGCCGGGATCTCATCTCGATGGCACGGAACGGCCAGGATGCTCACCGTCGCCGTGCGGCCGGGCTCGGGGCGCGGAATGGCCTGCGCCGTAGCGCCCAGGTGCGCGAACTCCGGCGAGCAGGCGTACACCGCCATGCCTCGCGGCGTCACCGTCAGCTGGGCCTCGAGCGCAAACTTGCCCTCGCCCACTGCAACCTTTGTCGTGTGCATACCCATGGGATCTCCTGTCGCCCGCGATGTACCTGAGACCATCTTCGCCTGTATTGCGACTATACAGGCAAGCGCAGCCTGCGACAAAGGGGGCAGGCACCTGACACATTCTGTTAGAGTTGCAGGGATTGAATCCCGCTTATTCATGCGACATTGGAGTGACAACCTTGACCGCCGCAACCACGCCTAAAAGTAAGTCAACCGCCGCCGCGCTCTCCCCCGCGCGCACCAAGCTCTGCCTGGCGCTGCTCGTGCTGTTGGGATTCTCGCTCGGCTGCTCCGAGTTCGTGGTCATCGGCATCGAAAGCGACTTGGCGACGGAACTCGGCATATCACTTGCCACTGCGGGCCAGCTCATCAGCGTGTTCGCACTCGTCTACGCCATCGCCACGCCGGTGCTTGCACTCAGCACGGGGCGATTCCGCCGCTATCAGCTGCTCGTGTGCTATAGCATCGTCTTTGTGCTCGGCAACCTGGTCATGGCGTTGGCGCCCAACTTCCAGGTACTGTTTATCTCGCGCATTGTCCTGGGCTCTGTCTCGGGCGCACTGCTCGCCGTGGGCGTGACGTACATCCCCGAGCTGCTGTCCCCGCAGCAAACTTCGCTTGCCATCTCGGTGGTATATGGTGCGTTTTCCGTGGCAATGGTCTTTGTCACTTCGATTGGCAAGTTCGTGGCCGACACGCTCGACTGGCACGTGGCCATGTACGGCACGCTGACCTTTGCCGTTCTGATCTGCGGAGCGCTCGTGGCGTTTATGCCGCGCGCTGGGCAAACCGACGAGCCTGCCACCTTTCGCGAGCAGGCGGGTCTGCTGCGCGAGCCGAGCATCATCACCGGCATGCTCATCTTTTTGTTTGGCGTAGGCTCGGTCTATGTGTTCTACGGCTACGTGACGCCTTATCTTGAGCAGGTGCTGGGCATGGGCACCGTTCAGGCGAGCACCACGCTTATGGCCTACGGCGTGTTCTGCCTGATCTCGAACATCCTGGGCGGATGGATCGACGCACGTTTTGGCATGAAGGCACTGCTTGTGACGTTTGTGCTGCAGGCTGCGGCGTTGCTCGGGCTGTTTGCCGTGGGCGGCACCATGCCGCTCGCGCTGGTCTTTGTCTTTAGCTTGGCGCTGCTCATGTACCTGTTCTCGGTGTCGTGCATCACGCACTTTATGGACGTGGCACGCAGCCGCCACCCCAAGTCGATGGTACTCGCAAGTTCGGTTGAGCCCATGGCGTTTAACGTCGGCATTTCGTTTGGCACCGCGGTAGGCGGAGCCGTGGTAAGCGGAGTTGGCATTGTCTGCGTGGGCGCGGTTGGTGCCGCGTTCTCGCTTGTGGCCTGGGCGCTTACGCTGGTGACGATTAAGCTGGCACGTTGGGAGCGCAAGCGGGCGAGGGCGTAAGCACAGATGCGATACTCGAGCTCGATGATGGCGATCGAAAGGAAACCGCATATGCAACGTGTACTGTTTATCTGCTATGGAAATATCTGTCGCTCGACGATGGCTGAGTCGGTGTTTACCGAGCTGGTGCGCCGCGCTGGGCGCGCGGGCGAGTTTGTCATCGATTCTGCAGCGACCTCAACTGAGGAGATCGGCAACCCGCCGCATCATGGCACGGTCGCCAAGCTGCGCGAGGTCGGGATTCCCGTCGTTGCCCACCGCGCACGCCAGGTGCGTCGCGCGGAGTATGGCGACTGGGATCACATTGTCTATATGGATGCCGAGAACGCGCGTGGCCTGCGTCGCATCTTTGGCGACGACCCCGACGGCAAGATTACGCGCTTGCTCGATTGGACCGAGCGCCCCGGCGACGTGGCCGATCCCTGGTACACCGGCAACTTCGATGCCACCTACCGCGACGTGCTCGACGGTTGCATCGCTATGCTCGAGCAGCTGTAGGCAAGCGAGCTCGCGAGGTGCGCCATTGGCATAAAACGAGCGTGGATTATCTCCCGCATACAAATTGAGCGTGGATTTTCTCGATGGGAGAAAATCCACGTTCAACTACTCGTCGACGATCTCGGCGAGCCAGACGTTGAGGGTGTCGACCTCGGGGCAGCAGAACTTTGCCGTACCAGGCTCGTTGCCAGGCACGGTTCCGCCATAGCGCAGGATATCAATATAGGGAAAGCCCACATGGCAGGCCATGGCGCACATCTTGCCGCGGTCTCGGTCGAAATCAAAGACGTCGCCCGGCTTGTGACCATGGTGGCAGCGGCACGCACCCAGCTGGTCCACGCAGCTCACGCGGATACGCGGACGCTTGCCACGCGGCGCGCCGAGCGGCTTGTTCTCGCCCGTGGCCTCGGTACCACTCTCGTCGGCGTTACTCATGGTCAATCACATCCAGGCAGGCCTCGATGGGAAGGCCGGCGGACTTATCCTCCTGGTCGGCATTGCGCTCGATAAGCTCGGCTACTACGCGCATGGCATCGCTCGTCGCGCGCTGCAGACTCCAACCTGCCATAACGCGGCCAACGAGCACCGCCGAGAACGTGTCACCCGTGCCCGGGAAATAGACCGGAATGAGCTCAAAGGGAATCGTGAAGTACTCCCCCGCTACATGGTCGTAACCGATAACCGCGTTCGTGCCATTGACCACGGCGCTCGTAATGACCACCGACTTGGCACCCAACTCGCGCACGGCGTCCACAAGGACGCGGGCCTCATCGGGCGTGATCTGCTCTGCAATAGGCGTATCGGTGAGCAGACAGGCCTCGGTGTAGTTGGGCACCGCGTAGTCTGCGCACTCCAGCAGGTGCCGCATAAGGCCAATCGTGGACTCGGGCACGCCGGCATAGAGCTTGCCGTTGTCGCCCATGATGGGATCGACGAACACCTTGGTGCCCTTTTGCGCACGGCGGTGGCAAAAGTCCGAGATGATGCGCGTCTCTTCCTCGGTCACGATAAAGCCGGTGGAGATGGCGTCGAACTCAAAGCCGAGCTCCTCCCAGATAGCGAGACTCTGGCGCACGTACTCCGTGGTGTCGTGGATGTAGAACTTGGGGTAGTTGAGCGTATCGGAAACGAGGGCCGTCGGCAGGTTATGGATACGGTAGCCCATGTGCGACAGCACCGGCAGCATGGCGGAGAGCGCGACCTTGCCGTAGCCGCACATATCGTTGATCAGCAGCAGCTGAGTATTCTTCATGAGGGTCTCCCTTGTTTCGGGTGCGGCGCAGCAGCGCCACAGTGCGACTAAGTGTAGCGCAGGGGACGTTGTGAACGGGCGCTGGCACCGCAGAGGACGAATTGTTGCGGAAAGGTTACGGGAAGGAGGAAGTTAGTCGTTGGGGACGTTCTTAAATGACTAGTCGACACAAGGAGTGTCCCCAAATGCCGGCACATAAGGAACGTCCCTAAGTGCCGCTCGAACATAATAAGTTTGGTACCTTGACATTTATTTACCGTGCTCCTAAATTGGTTAGGCACAAAACAATTCAACTACCTAACTAAAGAAAGGAGCGAAGCTTAGATATGTGTGTTGAACCACTCGTCCTTCCGCATGAGCCCGGCGGTGACCCGTCGCAACCGGTAGACATACCCGAAGCGGTCAGCGCCGAAGACAAACTCGCCAAGCGCATCCTGAGCGGCCTGGGCTTTTGCGGCCATTACATGCATTTTCATGGCGGAGGCGTGTCCGGCAAGGCGCCCATCATCTGCCTGCTGGCCAAGCAACCCGGCGGCGAGATGTCGCAGCAGGAACTCGGCATGCACTTTGACCTCAAGCCGGGGTCGCTTTCCGAGATCCTGTCCAAGCTCGAGCTCAACGGCCTCATCGAGCGCAGCCGTAACCCCAAGGACCGACGGCAGCTCACCATTCGCCTGACCGAAACCGGCCGGGAAAACGCCCGCATCGACCAGGCGGCCCGCATTCGCTTTAGAGAGCAAGCCTTTAGTGCCCTCACCCACGACGAGCGCGAGCAGCTCGCCGAAATGCTCGAGAAAATCCGTGTAACCTGGGAGGAACTGGATGATTAAAACCCTCATGGGAAGCATCCGCGGCTATATGAAAGTCACCGTTGCCACGCCGCTGCTCGTGCTTGGCGAGGTGCTCTGCGAGATGCTGATTCCATTTATCACCGCCAACCTGATCGACGCCATCAAAGACGGCGCCACCGTAGCCGAGATGCTTCCCACCGCGGGCCTTTTGGTGCTCATCGCGCTGACATCGCTTGCTTTTGGCGCCGCGGCAGGCGTCACCTGCAGCCATGCGAGCTGCGGCTTCGCCAAGAACCTGCGTCACGACCTGTTCTACAAGATCCAGACGTTCAGCTTTGCCAACATCGATGAGTTCTCGAGCTCCTCGCTCGTCACGCGCCTGACCACCGATATCAACAACGTGCAGCAGGCCTTTATGATGATCATCCGTATCGCCGTGCGCGCGCCGCTGGTATTGATCTTCGCCTTTACCATGGCGTTTATCATGGGCGGCAGCGTCGCCATGGTCTACCTGGTCATCATTCCGCTGCTGGGCTTTGGACTGTTCTTTATCATCTTTAAGGTGCGCCCCATCTTCTCGCGCGTGTTCCACAAGTACGATGCCCTTAACGAGTCCGTCGAGGAAAACGTCACCGGCATGCGCGTGGTCAAGAGCTATGTGCGCGAAGACTTTGAGAAGGAGAAGTTCGCGACCGCCGCGCGCGACGTCCAGATGGACTTCACCCGCGCCGAGAAGCTGCTCGCCTTTAACAACCCCATGATGAACATCTGCGTCAACGGCGCGTTTGTCGTCATCATCTACCTGGGCTCCAAGCTCATCATCACGAGCCAGGGCACGCTGTTCGACGTGGGCCAGCTCTCCTCGACCTTTACCTATGGTTTCCAGATTCTCATGAGCCTGATGCAGCTGTCGATGATCTTTGTCATGGTGACCATGGCCGACGAATCGGCACACCGCATTGCCGAGGTGCTGGCCGCCGAGCCCACGATCGCCGATCCCGCCGAGCCCGTGCTCGAGGTTGCCGACGGTTCCATCGACTTTGACCACGTGAGCTTTAAGTATTCCGCGCATGCGAAACGCCAGGCGCTCGACGATATCGACCTGCACATTACGAGCGGCGAGACCATCGGCATCATCGGCGGCACTGGCTCGGCCAAGTCCACGCTCGTTAACCTCATCGCCCGCCTGTACGACACCACCGAAGGCGCTGTGCGCGTGGGCGGCGTGGACGTGCGCGACTACGACCTGGACGCACTGCGCCACCAGGTCGCCATGGTACTGCAGAAAAACGTGCTGTTTAGCGGCACCATCGCCGAGAACCTGCGTTGGGGCGACCCGAACGCCACCGACGAGGAAGTCCGCGAGGCAGCGCATCTGGCCTGCGCCGACGAGTTTGTCGACGGCTTCCCCAAGGGCTACGACACCTGGATCGAACAGGGTGGCTCTAATGTTTCGGGCGGTCAGAAACAGCGCCTGTGCATTGCACGCGCCCTGCTGCGTCGCCCCAAGATCTTGATCCTGGACGACTCCACCAGCGCCGTCGACACCAAGACCGACGCTAAGATTCGTGCAGGACTGGCAAGCTATCTGCCCAACACGACCAAGCTCATCATCGCCCAGCGCATTAGCTCCGTGCAGGATGCCGATCGCATCATCGTCATGGAGGGCGGCCGCATCGCACAGATCGGCAACCACGAAGAGCTACTCAAGACGAGCGAGATCTACCGAGAGACCTTTACCTCGCAAAACAAGATGTCTGCCGAAGGTACGCAAGACGCCGACGACGTCTCTGGCGACGCGAACACGGCGGCAGACAACACCGACATGACCGCAACGCAAGCTCAGACCCAGGAAGGAGGCGAGGCACATGAGTAAGGCAACGACCGCCGAGCGCGCGCTCAACCGTAAGGGCGGCACCATGTCGCGCCTCATCAAGACGCTCTTTGGCTTCTATCCCGTGCTTTTGCCCCTTGTCGTCGCCGGCGTGGTGCTCTGCGCCATCATCAACTCCATCGGCGCGACCTTCCTGCAGAGCGCCCTGCAGATTATTAGCGAATCGTGGCAGTCGGGCGATTGGGAAGCCGCACAGCCCAAGATTCTGCAGCTCGTGACCACCCTCGCCTGCATCTACGGCGTCGGTGTCCTGTCCTCGCTCTTCTGGAACCGCGCCATGGCTATCGTCACGCAGGGCTCGCTCGAGAAGCTGCGCGAGATGATGTTCAACCGCATGCAGGACCTACCGATCCGCTACTTCGACACGCACCAGCGCGGCGATATCATGAGCCACTACACCAACGACATCGATACGCTGCGCCAGATGATCAGCCAGTCGCTGCCCAACCTGCTCATGACGATCATCATCATCGTCACGGTGTTCTTTATCATGCTGTACTACAGCGTGTGGATGTGCCTGGTCATCATCGCCGGCGTCGCCTTTATGACCTTTATGACCAAGCTGCTCGGCTCCAATTCCGCGCGTTTCTTCATTGCGCAGCAGACCGAGCTCGGCGTGGTCGAGGGCCATATCGAGGAGGTCATGAACGGCCAGAAGGTCGTCAAGGCGTTCTGCCACGAGTCTGCCGCCGAGGCCGATTTTGACGAGCGCAACGAAAAGCTCTTCGAGGTCTCCCAGAAGGCCAACATGTACGCCAACATCCTCATGCCCATCCTTATGAACCTGGGCAACCTGCTCTACGTGCTGGTCGCACTGGCGGGCGGCATTTTCCTGGCGCTGGGCGTGCCCAACCTGAGCATCTCGGGCATGGCGCTGTCCATCGCCGTCGTGGTGCCGTTCCTCAACATGACCAAGCAGTTCTGCGGACAGATCGGCCAGATCTCGCAGCAGATCAACGCCGTGGTCATGGGCCTCGCCGGCGCCGACCGCATCTTTGAGCTCATCGACGAGAAGCCCGAGGCCGACGAAGGCTATGTGACGCTCGTCAACGCACAGGTGAACCCCGAGACTTGGGAGTTCGAGGAGGCTGACCACCACACCGGCATGTGGGCGTGGAAACATCCGCACCGCGCAACCGGCGAGATCGAGTACGTCCCGCTGCGCGGCGACTTGGTCATGGACAACGTCGACTTTGGCTACACCCCCGACCACGAGGTCCTGCACGGCGTGTCCGTGTTTGCCAAGCCGGGTCAGAAGGTCGCGTTTGTCGGCGCCACCGGTGCCGGTAAGACGACCATCACCAACCTCATCAACCGCTTCTATGACATCGCCGACGGCAAGATTCGCTACGACGGCATCAACGTCAATAAGATCCGCAAGGCCGATCTGCGCCGCTCGCTGGGCGTCGTGCTGCAGGACGTGAACCTGTTCACCGGCACCGTGATGGACAACATCCGCTACGGCAACCTGGATGCGACCGACGAGGAGTGCATCGCGGCGGCCAAGCTCGCGGGCGCAGACGACTTTATCACCCGCCTGCCCGACGGCTACGACACGATGCTCACCGGCAACGGCGCACAGCTGTCGCAGGGCCAGCGCCAGCTGATCTCGATCGCCCGCGCCGCCGTCGCCGATCCGCCGGCGATGATTCTAGACGAGGCCACGAGCTCCATCGACACCCGCACCGAGGCCATCGTGCAGGCGGGCATGGATAAGCTCATGGAGGGCCGCACGACGTTTGTCATCGCACACCGCCTGTCCACCGTGCGCAACTCCGACGCGATCATCTGTCTGGACCACGGCCGTATCATCGAGCGCGGCAACCACGACGAGCTGATCGCCAAGCGCGGGTACTACTACCAGCTGTACACGGGTGCGTTTGAGCTGGAGTAGGAACGGTTACTGACGGAGGGTGCCCCGGGGCGTCGGGGTAATTCCTCCGTGCTCAAACATTCTCGCTTCGCTGCGAAACTGCGCGCGGAGGAAATACCCCGCCGCCCCGGGGCACCCTCCTGCGCGCAATCAGCCCGTTGTTTAAAACGGAATAAAGGTTAGTGAGGCCCTGGCCGTTTGGCCAGGGCCTCGTTTTGTTAGTCTTTTTGGGACGGGGCTTTTTGACTACTTTGAGGGTGCGCAGGCAGGGCGGCGAAAGTAGCTAAAAAAGCCCCGTCCCAAAAAGACTACCCGCGCCAAATGAGCTAGTTGAGGAGTTGGGCCATGGCGTTGACGAATTTTTGGACTTGGAGGGTGGGCTCGAGCGGGTAGTGCAAATAGACCGGCACCTCGCGACCGCATAGAAACGGTACGCCCACAAAGGCCGGGTGCACGCCCGACCACGCTCCGCAGGTGAGCACCGCATCGCCCTTTTCCTCCGCCTCGTTAAAGAGCGCAAAGTCGAAGCTATCCACGTCGATCACGTCCACGCCGCCGTCGGCCAACAGGTCGATGCGCAGGCTGTCCATAGCGTCGTTGCCGTGACGGAGCGCGCGCAGGCGCATGCCCTCCAGGTCGGCAACCGTGATGCGCGTCTTGCGCGCAAGCGGGCTCGTGCGCGGCACATCAATATAAAACGGTACGTTGACGATAAGGAGCTTTTGGCAGGCGTCGCCCCAGCGCGGGGTCGAAAAACTCGACTGCACTACATCCACTTCGCGACCAAGACTGCGCATGACGGTCTCGCGCTCATCGTAGAGGTCACTCACCGGCACAATCTCAAAGCGCAGCGACGGCTCCAGCTCGTGCACACTCGGCCACATCGACAGCGTTTGGCGCCCCGGGCACATCATCGACACGCCCAGACGCACGGCGCCGCCATCGCCCGCTGCGCGTCGGGCACGGCGCAACGCATCCTCGGACTGACGCATGATCGAGCGCGCATCGTCTACCAGCAGCGCACCCGCCGGCGTCACCTTAACGCCCGAATGCGAGCGCTCGAACAACGTGATGCCAAACTCGGCCTCGAACCCCGACACCTGTTTGACGAGAGCCGGGGTCGACACACGTAGTTTTGCCGCCGCGCGCGAGAAGCTTCCCAGCTCCGCGGCGGCCGATATGGCCTCAAGTCGTCGATCGTACACGTCAATCTCCCGTTTTCGCGCCCGTGGCCACATGGTGCCACAGGAGGTTGTTTTCGCAGGTCATGCGCTCAATTGAGAACAAACCTCAATGTACAGTGTAAACCTACGGTTAACGTCATTCTAACAAATATGCAATTCACCTGCGCGAACGCTAAGCATACGATAACCAGCGAAAACCACGTGGGTCGGTTAATGGGAGCGACCCACCGGGAGGCACAAGAAGGGAAGTTCCTATGAGCAACTGGCTTAAGCTCGAGGGCGATGTCTGCGCCGTGACCGGCGCACTCGGCGGTATGGGCGTCGAGATTTGCCGCGAGTTCGCCCGCAACGGCGCCAACGTCGTCCTGCTCGATCTGGACGAGGAAAAGGTCAAGGCCGCAGCCGCTGACCTCGCCGCTGAGTTTGGCATCCACGCCGAGGGCTACAAGATGAACGCCACCGACGAGGCCGAGGTTCAGGCCGCCGTCGATGCCACCATCGCCAACTTCGGCCGTGTCGACGTCCTCGTCAACACCGCCGGTATCCTGCGCTTCGCCGCCATGGAGGACCTGCCGCTCTCCGACTGGAACGAGGTCATCAACGTCAACCTCACCGGCTACTTCATCACCTCGCAGCGCTTTGGTCGCGAGATGATCAAGGCCGGCCAGGGCCGCCTGGTGCACATCTCCACCGTCGCCAGCCACTCCCCCGAGACGTTCTCGGGCGTGTACAGCTCCACCAAGGCCGGCGTCAACATGATGTCCAAGATGCTCGCCGCCGAGTGGGGCCCCTACGGCGTGCGCTCCAACTGCGTCGAGCCCTGCTTCGTTAAGACCCCGATGTCGGCCAACTTCTACGCCGACCCCGAGGTCGAGAAGAGCCGCAGCCGCCTGATCGCCACGCGCCGCATCGGCGAGGTCAGCGATATCGCCAACGCCGTCATGTTCCTGGCGTCCACGCGCTCGGACTTTACCACCGGCGACGCCATCAAGGTCGACGGCGGCTTCTCCAATATGATGGGCGACCTCACCGCCAAGCCCGGCGGCCGTCGCGCATACGCCGACAACTACCTTAAGAACAAGGGTGTCGAGCTTTGGTCCGACGAGTCCGGCGTCGCAAAGCCGACCGATCAGTAAACCAGCCCGACTGGGAGGCCCCGCGGACGCGCCCCTCCCTCCCCCGTATCGATTAGAAAGAGTCCAATGGCTTCCACCAACTCCAATAAGGGTCGCGCCGTCGTGCTTTCTGCCGCGTGCGTCACCATGTTCTTCATCAGCTCCATCGCGCTGTACTCCGTCGTGTCCAAGAATCTGCTCGCCGTCTACCCCGAGTGGTCCAGCGCACTTACCTGGGCTTTCCCGGTCTTCCAGACCATCATGGCCGTGACGGGCATCTTCGCCGGCCGTATCTCCGACAAGATCGGCCCCCGCAACGTCGTGATCGCCGCCGCCGTGTGCTACGGCGTGGGCTGGTTCATGTCCGGCACCGTCACCGAGCCGTGGCAGTTCTACCTGTGGTTCTCGCTCGTCGCCGCCATCGGCAACGGTCTGGGTTACAACCCCGCGCTCACCACCGGCCAAAAGTGGTTCATCGACAAGAAGGGTCTCGCCTCCGGCATCACCCTTGCCGCTTCGACCGCCGGCCCCGCCGTGCTGTCCCCGGTGCTCGCCTCACTGCTCATCCCGAGCCTGGGCATCTTTGGCGCCCTCAAGGCACTCGGCGTCATCTTCTTTGTGACGATCGCCGCCTCCGCCCTGTTCCTGAAGGCCCCCGAGGCCGGCTGGCTGCCCGAGGGCTTCGAGGCCCCCAAGGGCGGAGCGCACGCCGGCACCTTCGGTGACCTCACTCCGGGCGAGATGGTCAAGACCCCGCGCTTCTGGGTCCTCATCGTCACCTTCGCCTTTGCCGCCACCGCGGGTACCCTGCTCGTAGGCAAGGTTGCCTCCATCGCCGCCGTCCAGCTCTTCGCCGACCCCACGAGCGCCGCAGCTGTCGCCCTCGGCGGCGTGGTGGTCTCCGTCAACACCTGCGCCAACCTGGTCGGTCGCCTGTCCTTTGGTCAGATCATCGACAAGCTCGGCGCCTATAAGTCGCTGCTCATCAGCCTTGTCGTCACCATCGTCGCGCTCGTCATCATGTCGATGAGCTTTACGCAGAGCATGTTCTTTGTGGCGCTCGCCCTGCTCGGCTTTAGCTTTGGCGCCCTGCTCGTCATCTACCCGCCGCTCACTGGTGGCGCCTTTGGCACCAGCAACATCGGCGTCAACTACGGCATCATGTTCCTGGGCTATGCCGCTTCCACCTGGATCAGCCAGCCCATCACCGCCGTGCTGTATCACGCCGAGGCCGGCAGCGCCGCCTACCAGCAGTCCTTCTACGGCGCCATCGTGATCGCCGCCACCGCCGTCGTGCTCACCGTCTATATGATGGTCTCCGACAGCAAGAAGAAGTCCGCTTAGTCGTATCGATGTGACAAAGGGACAGCCCCTTTGTCACATTCGGCAGCCACCAATTATTAAGGAGTCGAAATGTCTGAGCTCAACCCCGTCCGCATTGCCGTTATCGGCGCCGGCGCCATGGGCCGCAACCACATCCGCTTTGTCACCGAGGAGCCCGAGGCCGAGCTCGTCGCCATCGCCGACGCCTTTGAGGGCGCCCGCGCCACGGCCGAGTCCGCCGGCGTGCCGTTTTACACCGATCCTGCCCAGATGATGGACGAGGTCAAGCCCGAGGCCGTCATTATCGCCACCCCCAACGACCTGCACCTGGGCGTTGCCCGCGAGGCTGTGAAGCGCAACATCGTACCGCTGGTCGAAAAGCCGATCTCCAACGATCTCGAGGATGCCCAGGCCTTCGCCGCCGAGGCCGAGACCGCCGGCGTGCCCGTGCTCGTGGGCCAGCACCGTCGCCACAACCCGTTTGTGAACAAGGCCAAGGAGATCATCGAGTCCGGCGAGCTGGGCAAGCTCACCGTGTCGAGCTTCCACTATATGATCTATAAGAACGACGAGTACTTCGATGTCGAGTGGCGCCGCAAGAAGGGTGCCGGCCCGATCCTGGTTAACCTGGTTCACGACGTCGACCTGCTCCGCTATCTGCTGGGCGAGCCCGTTGCCGTCCAGGGTATGCAGTCCAGCGCCGCCCGCGGTTTTGAGACCGAGGACTCCGCCGTGGTCAACGT
Organism: Collinsella sp. AF14-35; assembly: GCF_003464565.1. Taxonomy (NCBI): domain Bacteria; kingdom Bacillati; phylum Actinomycetota; class Coriobacteriia; order Coriobacteriales; family Coriobacteriaceae; genus Collinsella; species Collinsella sp. AF14-35. Next base: position 29,706 of record NZ_QRZD01000009.1, on the reverse strand, counting down.
TCGCTTTGCCGATGGCGCGCTCGCGAGCATGACCATCTCCGACGCCACCGCCAGCCCCTGGAACTGGGAGGCGACTGCTCGCGAGGACCCGCAGTACCGCCCCTTCGACGCCGATGCCTACTTTATCGGTGGCACCAAGGGCGCCCTGTCGCTGCCCCGCCTGCACCAGTTCTCCTACGACGGCGCCTCCAACTGGCACAAGCCGCTGCAGATGGAGATTCCGGCCGTCGACCCGGCACTGCCGCACAAGATGCAGCTCAAGCACTTTGTGAAGGTCGTCCGCCGCGAGGTCGAGCCCGTCGTGACCCCCGCCGACAACGTTAAGACGCTCACGCTGCTTAACGCCATCAAGGAGGCCGCCGAGACCGGCCAGCTCGTCGAGCTGTAATGCCTTAAGAGCGGCCGCGGCAGAAACCCCATGCCGAGTCCCTCGGTCCGTCACAAATAAGCCCCTCTTCTTTGCCCCGCGAGCAGCCTCCTGCCCGCGGGGCATTTTGCTACCTTGCCGACGATTTTTCTGGAGCAGGAGCCATTTTGTACCTCAGATTGATTCGTTCGCCACGAAATGGGCCTATCTACTACGTTTAACCGATTGCCCTCAACCATGCCAAATTTCGAGAAATAAAAACCGCAGGTAGACAGGTTGCGCGTTCTCGGAAAACCGGGGATGGTCGACCCATACGGTTCAAACGTAGTAGATAGGCCGTTTTCATGGCGCGGCCCCAAAACAGTCTTTTGGGACGGGTGGTATCCTTGGTAGCCCTGTGCCGCAAACGCACCTCAAACGCAAGGAGTTCCATGGATCTTATCGCCCAGCTCGCCCGCGAGCTCAACCTTAAGGCCGCCAACGTCGAGGCAGCCGTCAAGCTCATCGACGAGGGCAACACCATCCCCTTTATCTCGCGCTACCGCAAGGAAGCAACGGGCGGCATGGACGACGTTGCCCTGCGCGCGCTCGACGAGCGCCTGTCCTACCTGCGCAATCTTGAACAGCGTAAAGAGGACGTCATCCTGCTCATCGACGCCCAGGGCAAACTCACGCCCGAGCTCGAGCAGCAGATTCGCGAGGCCACACAGCTCCAGCGCGTCGAAGACCTCTACAAGCCCTACCGTAAAAAGCGCATGACCCGCGCGCAGAAGGCCCGCGAGGCAGGTCTGGAGCCGCTTGCCAACATGGTCATCATGCAGGCCTCGGCCAAGGGCAGCGCGCTCGACGCCGCCGCGGCATACGTCAACGAGGAGGCCGGCTTCGACACGCCCGAGAAGGCGCTCGCTGGCGCCGCTGACATCGTGGCCGAGACGGTAGCCGAGGACCCCGAGAACGTCGCCGACGTGCGCGCCTTTACGCAAAACACCGCCGACATCGTCGTCGAGGCAACCGACCCCGCCGAGAAGACCCCCTACGAGCCCTACTACAGCTATGACGAGCCGTTGCGCCGTATACCCAACCACCGCGTGCTGGCTATCGACCGCGGTGAGCGCGAGGGCAAGCTCCGCGTGCGCGTGAACGTCGACGGCGTTGCCGCCACGGCGCGCCTCAGCAGCCGTTGGCCCCGACGCCAGGGCGTGTTTGCTCCCATCTTCGATGCCGCCATCGCCGACGGCTACAAACGCCTCATGGCTCCCTCGCTGGAGCGCGAGGCCCGCGCCAAACTCACCGTTCGCGCCCAGACCGAGGCCATCAACGTCTTTGCCAAGAATCTCGAGGGCCTGCTCTCGGCGCGCCCCGTGCGCGGCGCCCGCGTACTCGCGCTCGACCCGGGCTACCGCACCGGCTGCAAGGTCGCCGTCATGGACGAGACCGGCAAGCTGCTCGACCACGGCGTGGTCTACCCCACCAAGCCGCGCCACGACGTCGCCGGCACCAAGCGCGAGCTCGCCCGCCTCGTCAAAAAGGACGGCGTCAACACCATCGTCATCGGCAACGGCACCGCCAGCCGCGAGACCGAGGAAGTCGTCTCGGAGTTCATTGCCGAGCAGGCGCCCAGCCTTCGCTACACCATCGTCAACGAAGCCGGCGCGTCGGTGTACTCGGCCTCCGAGCTCGCGAGCCAAGAGTATCCCGACCTGGACGTCACCGTGCGTGGCGCCATGAGCCTGGGCCGCCGTCTGCAAGACCCGCTGGCAGAGCTCGTCAAGATTCCGCCCCAGTCCATCGGCGTGGGCCAGTACCAGCACGACCTTGACCAGGCCGAACTCTCGCGCACCCTGGGCCACGTGGTGGAAGACGTCGTCAACCGCGTGGGCGTCGACGTCAACACCGCGAGCGCGAGCCTGCTGGGCTACGTGTCGGGCATTACGCCGAGCGTGGCCAAGAACATCGTGGCATACCGCGAGGAAAACGGCGCCTTTACCGATCGCCGCCAGCTCAAGAAGGTCCCCAAGCTGGGACCCAAGGCATACCTCAACGCCGCGGGCTTCCTGCGCATCAGCGGCGGCAAGAACCCGCTCGACGCGACAAGCGTCCACCCCGAGAGCTACGAGGTGGCCACGTCCGTCCTAGAGCGCGCAGGCGTTAAAGCCAGCGAGCTCAGCCGCGGTGGCGTGCCCGACATCGAGCGCCGCCTGGGCAGCATCTCGGCGCTGGCAAGCGACCTGGACTGTGGCACCCTGACGCTCATCGACATTGTCAACGAGCTCAAGAAGCCCGGTCGCGACCCGCGCGACGACGCGCCCGAGGTGGTCTTTAGCCGCTCGGCACTTTCTATTGACGACCTGGAGCCCGGCATGGAGCTCAAGGGCACGGTGCGCAACGTCGTCGACTTTGGCGCCTTCGTCGACGTGGGCGTGCACCAGGACGGCCTCGTGCACATCTCCAAGCTGGCCAACCGCTTCGTCAAGCACCCCAGCGACGTGGTGCGCGTCGGTGACACGGTCAAGGTGTGGGTTGAAAAGGTCGATCGCGACCGCAAGAAGATCTCCCTCACCATGGTGCAGGGGAAGTAAACCGCCAAGCAAGGGTCCCCCCTCTCGCGACGTGCAAAATGGCGAATATTCAGCATTTCCCGATAGCACCGCGGCACCTCGGAGAACCATAAAAGCAAAAACGGCCCCCGTTTTGGCGTTTTTAGAGCCAAAACGGGGGCCGTTCCGTGCTTCGACCAACTGGTAAAAGCTGGTAAAATCTGATAAAAGCCTTTACCGTGCTGAATATTCGCGATTTTGCACGTCGCGAGAGGGGGTACCCTTGCTTACGGCAGGATATGGAAGCCCAAAGCGGCGATATCCTTGGCAAAGCCGCGCACGGTGTCGAGCGAGACCTCGTACGGGTCGCGACCGATGTTCTTGCGCTTGGCCAGGATGCTGTTGGGCACCGTGATGATCTGGCAACCGCAGGCTTCGGCCTGGTAGATGTTGATGAGCTCGCGCGTGGACGCCCACAGGACCTCGCAGTTGGGCTTGGCGGCGGCCTTCTTAACCGACTCCGTCATAAACGGAATGGGGTCAACGCCGGTATCGGCGATACGGCCGGCAAAGAGCGAGATGATAGACGGCGTCTCGGCGTCAACGGCCTCGACCATCTCATCGACCTGCTCGGGAGTAAAGATGGTGGTAACGTTGACCTTGATGCCGTCGGCCGAAAGCTTGCGCACCAGCTCGGCGGTGGACTCGCCCTTGGTAGTCACGCACGGAATCTTGACGTAGACGTTCTCGGCCCAGGCAGCAATCTCGCGGGCCTCGACCTCCATGGTCTCGACGTCGTCGGCAAAGACCTCAAACGACACGGACACATCGATGATGTGGGCCAGGACCTCCTTGGCAAACGCGCGGTAATCCGTCACGCCGCCCTTCTTCATAAGGGACGGGTTGGTCGTGAAACCCTGAACGTTGCCGCTCTCGTACATGTCGAGCATGCCCTCGAGGTTTGCACCGTCAGCGAACACCTTGATTGCCATCTGCCTGATTCCTTTCGTTAGCATACGGCCGATAAACTGCTAAACACTTTATCTACGTTTATCAAGGCGTGAACTGCGGTTTTTTATCTTCTCGGCGAACGGTTTTGCAGATTTACCATTTTTATATCGACGCCCCAGCGGCAAAACGTTTTTGCCGATCATCGCGGTTGATTCCGTTCGCGGCGCAGAGACAGCGCTTCACCGGTGCGTTTTCACAACCAGTCCAAAACAAAAAGCGGTGACGCCTCATTTGAGACGTCACCGCTTCCGTGTAGGAGCCGGTTATCGGAGCTCCGCCCGATTAGGGCTTAACGTATGCCTGGATTACTCTTCCTCAACGTGATTGATCACAGCACCCTTGGTGTGGATGAAGTTGGGGACGAAGGCGACGATCAGAAGGACAGCAAGAATCGCGTAGACACCGGTGGTACCGAAGGCCTCGGCAGCGCGGCCAAGCGTAATGCCAATGACGGAGAAATCAAAGTCGCCGAACGTAGTGTTCTTGAAGCCAAAGACGTCAAGAACGGGCAGGAGCAGGGCCGGGGCAAAGGTGATGAGCAGGCCGTTGACGAAAGCGCCAAGAGCTGCGCCCTTGCGACCGCCGGTAGCATTGCCGTAGATGCCCGCGGTAGCACCGCAGAAGAAGTGAGGAACCATGCCCGGGATGATGAAGATGCCCAGGGTAGCGCCCACGATGAACATACCGACCACGCCACCGATAAAGGAAGCGACAAAGCCGAGGATGACGGCGGTGGGAGCATAGGGGAAGAAGACGGCGCAGTCGACGGCGGGGATGGCACCGGGGATCAGCTTGTTGGAGATGCCCTGGAAAGCCGGGACCAGGTCGGCAAGGATCATACGAACGCCGTTATAGACGATGGTGACACCAACGGCAAAGGACAGGGCACAGGTCAGGGCATAGACAATCACGTTGTCGCCGCCAGCGGTCTTGGTAACGACCGCAGGATCTGCGATGTAAGCGGCGAAAGCGGTAACCAGGTAGAAGAAGGCCATGGTAAGAGCCGTGGAGATGGTAGTGTCGCGCAGGAAGGCGAACTTCTCGGGAACCTCGATCTTCTCGGTGCTGTTCTCCTCGGCGTCCTTAGCAAAAAGCGTACCGACTGCAGCGGAGATGTAATAGGCGAGTGAACCGAAGTGGCCCATGGCGATTTCATCGCCATCGGTAACCTTCTCGGTGAAACGCTGACCAACGGCGGGAAGCATAGCGCTCACGAGGCCCAGGAACATGCCGCCCACGATGACAAGCTGGACATCCTGGAAGCCAGATGCCTGCAGAACGGCAGACAGCAGGCAGGCCATAAACATGCTGTGATGGCCCGTCAGGAAGATGTACTTAAACTTGGTAAAGCGGGCAATGATAATGTTCACGACATAGCCGAGAATCAGGATCATCATGGTCTGAACGCCGAGGACGCTCTGAGCCATCGAAACAACGACCTCGTTGTTGGGCACGACGCCGGTGATGTGGAAACCGGTCTCGATGAAGGTACCCAGCGGAGCAAGGTTCTCCTGAACAACAGCGGCGCCGGCGGACAGCATGATGTAACCAAGAATGGGCTTCAGGGTGCCCGTCATCACCTTGTGGGCAGGACGCTTAAGCGCGACAAGGCCCACAAAGGCAAATAGACCCATAATCCACGCTGGCTTGGTCAGAATCGATTGGATAAACTCAAGTATGGGAAGGATGGCTTGCATCTGCGCTTCCTTTCTCTCTAACGTGGGCGCGTTTCCCTCTTCCACAGGGAACCGCCCTTTTTTGTGCCGCTTTAGGCGTTAGCGGCGGCCGCCTTGATTGCCTCGAGGGCGTCTTCGCGGATCTTCTTCTTGTTCACATAGCTGCGAACGATCACAACGTTGCCGTGGAGCTCGGGGGCGAGTTCTTTAACGGTGATGAACAGATCCGGATTTGCGGAAGAAGCACCGTTCAGGTCCATAGACTCAACGTCGGCCTTGATGCCCTCCTCCTCGCAAAGCTCCTCGACTTTGCCAGCGAGCATCAGGCTGGACCCGATGCCGTTTCCGCATACGGTGATGATATGCATGGCAACCTTCCTCTCCTACACGTGACGGTTTTCCGTCTATCCAAAAGCGGCGACGCATCGCCGTGCCATTAAGGCCTAAAAGAATGAACGCATGGTCTCCAAAACCTGCTCGGGCGTATCGCATGCGCTGAGCTTGGCAACGCAGTCCTCGTCCTCGAACATCTGCGAAAGCTCCGCCAAGCAGCCAAGATGAGCCTTGGGGTCGGGTGCGCAAATACCCACGAGCACGTGAACCGGATCGAAATCCTCGTGTCCAAACGCAATGGCAGGGTCAAGCGTGACGATACAGATCCCCGCTTCACTCACATTGCCATCTGCCTGAGCGTGGGGCATGGCGATGCCCTCTTCCAAGACCATATAGGGGCCGAATTTGTGAACCGGTGAAATCATGGCGTCAACATAGCTCTGGTCGCATTTGCCAGCGTCTACGAGCAACTTACCGCATGCCTTGATCGCTTCCTCCCAGTCGGAGGCCTCGACGTGGCAGGCAACAAGCTCGGGCTTAAGAAGATCGGTCAGCATGCTCGTCCCCTACTCCTCGGGCAGGATATGAAAACCAAGCGCCTGAATGTCGCGGGCAAAGCCCTTGACCGTATCAAGCGAGTACTCAAGCAAATCTTTCCCGAAATTCTTGCGCTTGGCAAGAAGGGCATTGGGGACCGTAATGATCTGACAGCCAACGGACTCCGCCTGGAAGATATTGAGGACCTCGCGCGTAGACGCCCAGAGAACCTCGGCAGCAGGCTTAACGGCAGCCTTCTTTACGGACTCCGCCATGAGGGGCAGCGGATCGACGCCGGTATCGGCAATGCGACCGGCAAAGATGGACAGAATAGAGGGGGTCTCAGCAGAGACGGCATCGACAAACTCGTCGACCTGCTCGGGCGTAAAGATAGTGGTGACATTCACCTTGATGCCGTCGGCAGAAAGGCGCTTGACCAGCGCGGCAGTGGACTCACCCTTGGTGTTGAGCGCCGGGATCTTAACGTAGACGTTGTCTGCCCAGGTTGCGATCTCGCGAGCCTCGGCTTCCATACCCGCCTCGTCGTCGGCGAATACCTCAAAAGAGACCGACACATCAGTAATGTGCTCAAGAACCGTCTTGGCAAAAGCGCGGTAGTCGGTCACGCCGCCGGCCTTCATAAGGGAAGGATTGGTCGTGAAGCCCTGAACGTTGCCATTGTCATGCATGTCAAGCATACCCTCGAGGTTAGCGCCGTCGGCAAACACCTTGATCGCCATGTTCGGTCCTTTCTCATCTAACACTATTGCTATCGAAAGCCTTCTTCTTTGTTTCAAAAGCTTTTCGGTTTTCTTTTATAAACCATTTCAAAAGCTATCGAAAGCTCAATTGTCAACTTTCCGTGAACGGTCGAATATCGGGCGTGAACGTACTTCTTTTGGGCGGCACCTTCAGAATGAGACTCTTTATAGCCCGTTTACGTGCGAACTATCTGCTACGCATGCATTTGTGACATGCCATTCCGTTCTTTTGATTCATTCGAATTTGCCTTGTTCTTTTCATATCGATACGTTATATTTCGATTACGAAAGGCGCATCTTTTACCTTTTGTTCAAAAGGAGCGGCATATGGCATCTACTTCAGACCTTTCACCGGCCGAGCGTCAGCGATTTATCATGAATTGGCTGGCCGAAAAGCCAAATATCTCGGTATCCGACATCGTTCGCCGTTTTTCGGTTTCGGAAGTCACCGCACGACACGACCTCATCTCGCTGGAATCCGAAGGCAAGCTGCGTCGCGTACGCGGCGGAGCGGTATCGCTTTCTCGCTCCAACGCAATCTCGTATCCCGAGGAGCGCATCAATGTCCAAGTCGAGGCCAAGGAAGCCATCGCCGCAACCGCAGCAACTCTTGTTGATGATGGCGATGTTCTGGTAATTGATATCGGCACCACAGGCTTTTACTTCGCTAAGGCCCTCATGGACAAGCGTGAGATCACCATTATCACCGGCGATCTTGCAATCGCGAACTACGCCAGCTTCAATCTCCCCAATGCTTCGGTAGTGCTGCTGGGCGGCTCCGTGCGCAAGGGCCACCTCTATCTCGCGGGCGCACTAACGCTCGACTGCATGAGCAAACTACATGCCGACAAGGCGTTTGTCAGTGCCGACGGATTCCACCCCGACCACGGTTTTACCGTCGAGCACGACTTCTCGGCCATGATCAAGCATATGTACCTTACCAACTCAAACCAGGGCTACATGATGGTTGACCAGGGAAAGTTCAATAAGACCAGTTTTTATCAGTCCGCGCAGATCGATGACCTCGACGGCATCATCGTTGATGGAGACGACGAGGGCATCATGACGGCGGCGATCGAGAGCAGTCGCAGTCATCCCAAGCTCTATATTGCAAAATAGCTCAAATGGCCGGGTCGCCCCCACTGCGGGCGACCCGGCCATTTATTAAATCAACCCAAAATGGCGCATCGCTGTGACGGTGCCATCGTGTGCGACATCGTCGGTCACGTAGTCGGCGACTGCCTTGACCTCGGGCATGGCGTTGCCCATGGCTACAGCCGTCTCGACGGCGGCGAGCATACCCAGATCGTTGCCGGAATCGCCAAAGCCAAAGGTGCGCGCGTTGCCGGTGCGACCCAGGTATTCCAGCGCTCGCGCCACGCCCACGCCCTTGTCGATGCCCTTGGGGCTCAGCTCGCGATTCTGACCACCGGTGTTGCACAGCTCAAACTCGCGCTCGATAAAGCCGTCATCGTTGGCTACGCGAGCCAGGTCGTACGCGTTAATGCACACCTTGCCTACGCGCAAGCGGCCATCGACGCGCATCTGGTCGGTGCCATGCACCACGCCGGCGCCTAGCAGAAATGACTGTTCGACACCAACTGGCTCAAGTGAATAGGTGGCACCGTTCGTCTCGAACAACGCCTCGCCGCCCGCCACAGTAATGCGACGCGCGAGCTCCTCAACAATGTCCTCGTCAATGCAGTCCTCGTGTGCCACGCGGCCCTCGACCTCGAGCGTGGCCCCCGCCATGGCAACGATACCCGCCGGGTTCAGCGCGCGCAGGCCATCGGCAATCAGCCACAAGGGGCGACCCGTGCAGATAAACGCCTGGTGCCCCGCATCGCGCAGACGATGAAACGCCTCGATGACCGCCTGCGAGGGGCGCACCGCCGAAAAATCCTTATCGGTCATGTTATCGGGATCGAACGACGTCAGCGTGCCGTCCACGTCAAAAAAGAGCACAGCGGAATCGGGGCACGCATCAATCATATGGGTTCCTTTCGAGGATAAGGGCAAACGAAGCATCCATCATATAATGGAGCGACGCAACCAGAGAGGTCACCCATGGAATTTTACGCAAGCTGCCCCGAGGGCTTTGAGTCCGCACTCGCCGATGAGCTTAAACGCCTCGGGCTTTCGCATGTCCGCCGCCTGAAAGGCCGCGCTACGTTTGAGGGCGAGCTCGAAGAAGGCTACCGCGCCTGTCTGTGGTCGCGCCTGGCGAGCCGCGTGTTCGTGGTACTCGGGCGCTTTGAGGCGCAGGATGCCGATGAACTGTACGATAGCGTTTACGACATCGCCTGGGAGAGCATCGTCCGCCCCGGCGCCACCATCGCCATCACCGCCCGCGGCGTGACCGAGCAGCTGCGCAACACGCGCTTCTCGGCCCTGCGCGCCAAGGACGCGCTGTGCGACCGTCTGGCCGAGACCACGGGCCGTCGCGCCGATGTCGACGCCGCCGACCCCGACGTTCACCTGTTGCTTTCACTGCGCCAGCGCCGCGCGAGCATAAGCCTGGACCTTTCGGGGGACCCACTGTTCAAACGCCTGCCGCCCGCAGCGACCCGCGCCGGCGAGGGCGCGCACGTACTGCGCCCCGACTACGCCGCCCTGGTGCTGGCGCAGGTCGGCTGGACCGCACTGTGCGAGCGCGATCTGACGGCCGACGATTACGAAAACGAAGCCCTACCCACGCTGATCGACGCCTCATGCGCCGGCGGCGGTCTGCTGTTGGAGGCCGTGAACATTCTGACCGACCGCGCCCCGGGTACCGCACGCGAGCACTGGGGCTTTGAGGGCTGGCAGCTGCACGACGCCGCCCTGTGGAAGCAACTGCTTGCCGAGGCGCGCGAGCGCGAGACGGCAGCACGCGAGCGACAGGCGCGCATCGTGGCCGTAGACATCGACCCCGCCGCCCGCAAGACCGCAGAGCGCATGGTCAAGTGCGCCGGCTACAAGCGTTTTGTCGACTTTTGCGCTGCCAAGCCCGCCACCGTGTTGGACCATGCAGGCGCTGTCGCCGGCGCCGCCGTGGTCGCGGATACGACCGAGACACCGCTTTCGCTCATGCACGACGCCATGACGCTGATCGGCGAGCTGCGCCGCGCGCCCGAGCTCGCTTCGGCACCGGTCGCCGCGCTCACCCGCGATGGCCTTATGGCCCGCGCGCTCCATGCCGAGTCTGCGCGCTCCATCGCTGTCATGCCCAATAACGAGGAGGCGGCTATTGAGGTTTGGCCCTCGCTCGACCACGCCGCCGCGACATTCGAAGCTGCGACCAGTGCGAATGCCGAGGCCGAGGTTACGGATGCCAACGAAGTCAACGACGAAGCCGCCGCTTCCGCCATGCCCGAGCCTGCCGCCATGCTCGACCTGGGCGACGGCAAGCCGCTGCCCGTGCTCATCCCCGAGTCGGAGCAGTTCGCCAACCGCCTGCGCAAAAACGCCCGCCTGCGTCGCAAGTGGGCAAAGCGCGAGGGCGTGAGCTGCTACCGCGTCTACGATGCCGACCTGCCCGATTACTCCGCCGCCATCGATCTGTACGAGGGTTGTCCACAGACTCCGGGCCGCTGGCTCGTCATCGCCGAATATGCCGCGCCGAAGACCATCGACCCCGCACTGGCCCAGGCCCGTATGCTCGATATCCTGGCCATCGCGCCGCGTATCCTAGATGTTCCCGCCGAGCATGTGCACGCCAAGGCCCGCATGCGTTCGCGCGGCGGCTCGCAATACGGCAAGCAGGGCGCCGGCAAGGGCGGCTCGGGCGAGCGCGCCAATATCGCGCGCCGTCGTCTGCCGCTCATCGAAGAGGGCGGCCTCACCTTTGCCGTCAACTTTGACGACTACCTGGACGTGGGCATCTTCTTGGACCACCGCGTCACCCGCAACCTGGTGCGCGAGCACGCCAAGCAGGCGCGCCGCTTCCTCAACCTGTTTGCCTACACCGGCACTGCCACCTGCTATGCGGCAGACGGCGGCGTCGAGGAGACCGTGACGGTCGACCTCTCCAACACCTATCTGGACTGGGCCGAGCGCAACATGCGCCAGAACGGCTTTGTGGGGCCTCAGCATCATTTTGTGCGCGACGACGTGCTCGCCTGGATTCGCGACCAGCGCCAGACGCGCAACCGCTGGGACCTGATCTTTGTCGACCCGCCCACGTTCTCGAACTCGTCCAAGATGGGCCGTCGCACCTGGGATGTTCAGCGCGACCATGTTGAGCTTTTGGCCGGCGTATCGCGCCTGCTCGCGCAGGGCGGCCATGCCATCTTTAGCTGCAACCTGCGCGGTTTCCGCCCCGAGACGCGCAAGCTTGCGCGCGCAGGCGTGGTGCTGGAGGACATTACGGCGCAGACCATCCCCGAGGATTTCGCGCGCAACCAGAAGGTGCACCACTGCTACATCGTGCGCCGCCTGCCCATCGAGGACGCCATGGCCGAGGTCGGCTTTAGCGTCGAGGAGATTGCCGAGCGCGTTGAGGAACTGCGCAACCCCGAGGCCCGCAAGCCCCGTGCGGCAGTACCCGCACACGCGCAGGCCGGCAACGACAAGTCCAACTTTGCCGGCAAACCCTCCCCCGCCGGCAAGCCCAAAAAGAAAAAGTTCTACGCCAGCAAGCCCAAGGGCAGATAACAAAGTTGCGGTGGAATACGGACTGTTTTGCCTGGAATTAGGCAAATTTAGACCGTATTTCACCGCAACTCATATTGGGATGGTGGTTGGCGATCTAGCCTTGGGTAACTAGGCGGTAGCCAATGCCTACGTGCGTCTGGATATAGCGCGGATGCGCGGGGTCGGACTCAATCTTCTTGCGCAGCGTGCCCATAAAGACGCGCAGGCTCGCCAGGTCGCTCTTGGTCGCCGTGCCCCAGATCTCGTGCAGGATAAACTGGTGCGTCAGCACCTTGTCGGCATTGTGTGCCAGCAGGCACAAGAGCTTGTACTCAATCGGTGTCAGATGCAGCTCCTCGCCATCCATCGCGGCGATACCGGCATCAAAATCGATATGCAACTCGCCGGTATCGAACGAGCCCTCGGAGGAAACGCCGCCCGTTTGCGCATACGAAAGGCGCCTGAGCGTCGTGCGAATGCGCGCGAGCAGCTCCTCGACCGAAAACGGCTTGGTCAGGTAATCGTCGGCGCCGGCATCGAGCGCGCGGATCTTGTCCGCGTCCTCGCTGCGCGCCGAGACCACGATGATCGGCATGCCCGACCACGCGCGCACCGACTCCACCACCTTGACGCCGTCCATATCGGGCAGGCCCAGATCGAGCAGCACAATGCTCGGCGCCTGCGACGAAGCGGCGGCGATGGCGGCGTGGGCGGTCTCCACAGCCATATGGCGCAAACCGTGCGCCTCGAGCGCAGCGACGATAAGGTTGCGGACGGCGGGATCGTCCTCAACGACCAAGATGAGCGGTTTCACGGCAGAGTTCGGCACAGCGCTACTCCTTATCAAACGAAACATCGGCGGCGGGAAGCTCAATCGTAAAGACCGAACCGTGCGGGTCCGCCGCGGCAACCTCTATGCTACCGCCATGTGCCAACGCAATGGAGCGGCAGAGCGAAAGCCCCAAGCCCACGCTGCGGCAGCTGTCGGCTAGGCCATGGTTGGCGGTGTAGAACGACTCAAAGATACGCTCGCGGTCCTCGGGCGCAATGCCCGGACCGTCATCGGCCACCGAGCACGCCACGCACCCATCATCGACGCCAATCGAGATCACGATATGCGAGCCCGCAGGCGTATAGGCGATGGCGTTGTTCACCAGATTGACCACCAGCTGCACCATCAGACGTGCGTCGACGTTGACGAGCGCCGGTTCATCGCACGCCACTACCTTAAGGTCGTGCTCGCGCACGGCCGGGTTTACGTGGCGCAACGCCTCCTCGACGATATCGTCCATAAGCTCGAGTGTGGTCGACAGATGCATACCGTCGCCCTCGAGCTTGGTAATGGCGAGCAGATTCTCGACGGTGGCGTTGAGCCATTGTGCATCCGAACGAATGGATAGGAGCATGCCGCGGCGCGTCTGATCGTCGAGCACGGCGGTACCGGTCGAACCCTGATCGAGTAGTACATCGGCATTGCCAGAAATACTGGTAAGCGGCGTGCGCAGGTCGTGCGAGATGGAGCGCAGCAAGTTGGCGCGAAGTTGCTCGTTTTTAGCAAGCACCGCCGCTTCCTCGCGGGCCTCCATGGCGCGGGCGCGATCGAGCGCCAGCTCGCCTTCGCTCACGATGGCATCGGCAAGCGTCCGCTCCTCGGGCGTCAGCGCATCGGGCTCGGCGACAATGGCGAACACCCCCACCACCGAGGCGGGATCGCCCGCGCGCACCATGGTGTCGCCCGAGCGCACGGTCAGGTATATGCCGTAGAACGCCGAGGCGCCATAGGTGGCATCGAGCGGCGTTCCCACATAGGCGGACGCCGAGAGCCGCGGCGGCATCTGCGGCGCCAGCTGGTGTACCGGCGCGGCATCGCCCACGGCCGTGTACGTCGTGCGCGGCATCAGGTCATCGTTATCGGCATCGGCGCTATACCACACGACCGGACAGTCCGAAAGACGCGCCAGCTGCGTTGCCATAGCGTGCACAATCTGTTGCTGATCGCCACACCGCTGCAGCATGCGGTTGGTCTCGAGCACCATCTGCGTGCGACGGTCGCTGGCGGCAGCCTGCGCCAAGGCGCGGCGCAGGGCCAGCGCGATCGAGCTCGATACGAGCGAGACCGCAAACATGATAAAGAACATGCCGGGATAGACGCGGTCGATAAACGACAGCGCGTAGCGCGGGTCGACAAACAAGAAGTTGTAGAGCGCCACGGCGGCAGCCGAGCTCAGCAGGCAGTACAGGCGGCTCCAGGTAAAGAAAGCGCACAGCTGCACGGCGAACACATAGACGATCATGATGCTCGGCGCGAGCCCCGGATGGTCGAGCAGCGCGCCCACAATCGTCGCCGCGGCTAGCAGCCCCGCCGATACGCAGGCGTCATACAGAGGGCTGCGACGCGTCAGCGTTGTACGCCGCCACCAAAAGTTCTCGGCAATATCGCCGTCCGCACGGACGTCCATCAGCGCCCCGCCCCTCTCTCAAAAACAAAAACCACCACAAAGGGGACTGGCGCCTTTGCGGTGGTGGCCTCCTTGTGGTGGTTTCAAGTGTATAGCCTTTGCAGCCTGCGGTCGCTAGACAAACAGCAGACGTCGACTACGGGCGCTCGTCGGGAGCCAGGCGCTGCATCTTGCTCACGGCCTTAAACTTGGTGAACAGCGGCACGTACTCAAAGCTCACGTTGGAGTTCTCCAGGCCGTACCAGCGCGCGGGGGTGCCGGCAGCGCGGCGGATGATGTACTTGAGCGTGATGGCCGTACGCTCGCTGGGCTCCACGTCGCTTTCGGGCGCCAGCAGCTTGCGGATCATGACGAACTTAAACGTACCGATGTTGCCCGGATCCTTGTAGACCGAGTAGTCGTGCGTCTGCGCCGGCAGCTCGCCGCTGGCAGCCAGGTCCTGAACAACCTGGCGCAGGTAAGCATTGACGCGCTGGTTGATCTTATAGCCCAGGTACAGATGCACGCGGAATACGTAGTCGGTGCCGAACGTCTCGACCGAGTAGGCAAAGGTATGCGGCTCGTCCATGGTCTCGACGTTCACGAACCACCAGGCACGAGCGCGCTTGGGGTGCTTGTCCAAAATCGAGTAGACGATATCGCGGTCGATATAGTCGGTGTTGGTGTCCTTGGTCAGGTACACGATGTTGTCGCTCACGAGCTCGTAGCGATCGTCGTCGCGCAGGCGCTTGAGCTGCGGCAGATAGCTGCGCAGCGGCAGCAGCGTAAACTGGCGCTGCTCAACCGCCGTGCCGTTGTACCAGCACACCATGATGCCCATGATGAGCGCGGCCATAAGGATGGTGAAATAGCCGCCGTGGAAGAACTTGGTGAGCGAGCTCACAAAGAAGAAGCCCTCGAGCATAAGGAAGAAGGCGGCAAAGATCCACGGCGCGACCTTGAGATTGCGCTCCACGTGCAGATAGAAGAAGAGCAGCATTGTCGTGCACATCATGGTCAGGGTAATGGCCAGGCCGTACGCGGCCTCCATGTGCGCCGAGTTCTGGAACAGCAGCACCACGACGACGCAGCCCACGAGCATGACGTTGTTGACCATGGGGATGTAGAGCTGGCCCTTGGTCTCGGCAGGATAGAAGACCTGCATATGCGGCATGAGGTCCAGGCGGCTGGCCTCGGACACCAGCGAGAATGCGCCGGTGATGAGCGCCTGCGAGGCGATGATGGCCGCAACGGTGGAAAGGCCGACGGCAAAGGGGCGCAGACCCGGGGCGAGCATCTGGTAGAAGGGGTTGAGGTCGGCGATACCCATGAGCTCCGGGTTGCCGGCGTTGTTGATAAGCCACGCGCCCTGGCCCATGTAGGACAGCAGCAGGCAGCACTTAACGAACGGCCAGGTGGCGTAGATGTTGCCGCGGCCCACATGGCCCATGTCGGAGTAGAGCGCCTCGGCACCGGTGGTGGCAAGGAAGCAGCTGCCCAGAATCATGATGCCCGCGTGGTTGTTGGGGCTCAGCAGAAAAGCGATGCCACGCAACGGGTTGAGGCACAGCAGCACCGCGGGATACTGGCAGACAAAGAACAGGCCCGTGCCGCCCAGGAACAAAAACCACAGCGTCATGATGGGGCCGAAGGCGTGACCGATCTTGGCCGTGCCGATGCGCTGCACCAAGAAGAGCGCGATGATGATGGCAAGCGTGATGGCGACGACACGACCCTGGTCGTCACCGAGCACGGCATGGACCGCCGGGATGGTGCGCAGGCCCTCAATGGCCGTGGTGACGGTAACGGCAGGCGTCAGGATGCCGTCGGCGAGGAGCGCCGCGCCGCCCAGCATGGCGGGGATGATGAGCCACTTGCCGCAGCGCTTGACCAGGCTGTACAGGGCAAAGATGCCGCCCTCGCCGTGGTTGTCGGCGCGCAGCGAGATCAGCACGTACTTGACGGTCGTCAGCAGCGTGACCGTCCACACGACAAGGGAGAGCGCGCCGAGCACGAACTCCTGCGTGACGCTTCCGATGCCGCCGTTGCCGGCAACGAGCGCCTTGGTTACATACATGGGGCTGGTGCCGATATCGCCATACACCACGCCCAGCGTGACGAGCATCGCCGAGATGCTCACAGGAATCGCAGCGTGCGAGGCTACTTCCTTTGCCTTTTGTTCCATAAGCCGGTTTCCTCCCAATTTTAACGTTCGACGGGATTATAGGTAATCAGCCCATATTTTAATGGCACCGTTTTCCCAGCTAGATAAACATTTATGCGGCCTTTAGGCCACCGCGGCGATATGGAATGTGACAAGGGGACGCCCCCTTTGTCACATTCGTCATTTTCCGAGCCAGTTTTTGAACCACCACTCCATAGAGCGGCTCATCTCGGCCATAAAGGGGCTCGTGTGCTTGCGGGTGTAGATATCCACCACGCGCTCGCCTACCTCGCGGGCATGCGGACGGAACATCGCGTCCATCTCGGCCACCTGCGCGTCCATGGTCGTGGCGCCGGCGCGGCAGTAGCGCTCCTCGTGCACCAGGTTCACCACGGGATGCGCAATAGCCGGGCGCTCCTTGCGGGGCGTGCCGATGATGAGCATCGACAGCGGCATGGTATAGGGAGGCAAGTCCAGCAGTGCGGCAACTTCCTCGGCATTCTCGACGATATCACCGATGTAGCAGCTCCCCAGCCCCAGGGCCTCGGCGGCAACCACGGCGTTTTGCGCAGCGATCACGGCATCCTGCGCCGCGATGGCAAAGTCGCCCAAACCCGGCGCGCGGCGGGGCGCCTTGCCCGTGCATTCGACAAAATCGGGCTCAAAGCAGCCCACGTGCTCAAACAGATCGATCCACTTGGCATAATCGACCACAAATATAAGTGCCCAGGGCGCCTTGGCGATCATGGGCTGGTGATCGCACAGGTCGGCCAGACGGTCCAGCGTAGCCTGCTCGCGAATGCTCACGATGGAATACATCATCATGGCGCCCGCCGACGGCGCGCGACTCGCCGCATGCAAGATCGCCGCCCGCTGCTCGTCGGTCACCGCCACGGGACGGCCGTCGTCATCGCGCGCAAAAGCGCGCGTGGACGAGCGGTGCTCCAAAATGTCCAGCACCGCGTTGCCCGTGGTCTCGACCGGATAACCGCCAGCATCCACGCCCGCAGCTCCGCCGCCGCCCACGTCCGCCTTGCAAACCCGCTCGTTCATCGCCTCATCCTCGCCATTTCTTTAAGAAGCCTTTACGTTTCCGTGTAATTCCCGTCCATTATCGCGCAGGTCGACACTACATTGCGCCACACCGCCACACATGCGCGTTAATATGGCTGGTTGTTGTGCGCAGCCACCAATTGCAGCGCATATCTTGGTAACAATCGGGTAAACCCCCGCTTTCGTAGGTTTTACATTTGTGAGGAGTCTCAGCATGTTCGCTGCCGCCATCTCGCTCGTCGGTCTTGCGGCGACCGTCTACCTTGTCTTGCGCGAGGCCAAGGCCATTCGCGCTCAGTCGGGCACCGTCACCAAGGGCGCCTTCGCCTGGAGCGTCGCCTTTGGCCTGTTCCAGCTCTTTTTGACTATTTGGGGCGCCGTGGGCCTCGTCGCCCAAAACGAGCCGCTCGCCTTTGTGATGCTCATCCTGACCAATGCCATTCTCACCGGATGCGCCTGGGCCAGCATCGCCCGCGACCGCATCGCCCCGCGCGCCTTTGCGTTCGCCTCTGCCGACGCCCCCGTCCCCACCGGCAAGCTCGCCCGCCTGCGCAGCGCCTTTGTGGGCAAACCGCTCGTCGCCGCCGTCTTGTGCCTGCTGCTCGCCGGCGTCTTTGCGCTGCTGGGCATGGAGGTCTCGTCCAACCACGACTTTACCTGGGTCTACCCCCTGTGCATCCTGCTCGAGTGGGCCATCATCACCACGCTCATGGTCGGCCTGTTCTTCCTATTCCAGCGCCACGGCGCAGCTCCCGCGGTCCTGGCCATTGCCCTCTTTGTCCTGGGCATTGCCGAGTTCTTCGTCATCACGTTTAAATCCATGCCCATCCAGCCGGGCGACCTTTCGGCCATCTCCACCGCCGCCGCGGTCGCCGGCACCGGCTACACCTTCTCGATCTCGCTGTTCTGCGTGCTATCCATGGGCTTTACCGCCATCGCCATGCTGCTGTGCGAGTACGCCGGCCTGGTCGCGCCGCACCGCCAGAAGGGCGCCGCCAACGCCAAGCGCATGCTGCTCACCAACCTGCTCGTGGCGGTGCTGTGCCTGGGCGGCGTGACCGCGCATGTCACGCTCATCGACTACTACAACACCCTCGGCATCACCGTCTACACCTGGCGTCCGCTCGAGAGCTACTGGCGCGAGGGCTACCTGCCTGCCTTTATTAGCGCGGCACAGTCCATCAAGCCGCCCAAACCCGCCGACTACTCCGTCGACGATGCCAAGGCCACGCTCAAAAAGTACGCCAAGGCCTACGACAAGTCCGATGCGGCCAAGAGCGACGAGCGCGCCGCCGCAAAGGAGCAGTTCGATAGCGAGAAGCCCACGGTCATCGCCATCATGAACGAGACCTTCTCGGACCTGTCCATCTACCAGAACATGCGCGCCGGCTACGAGGGCCCGCAGTACTTTAAGAACCTGTCCAACTGCCTCAGTCGCGGCAAGCTCTATGTGAGCGCCTACGGCGGCGGTACCGCCAATACCGAGTTTGAGTTTATGACCGGCAACTCCATGGCCAACCTGGGCTCGGGCGTGTACCCCTACACCATCTACAACATGGAAACGACTGGGAACCTGGCAGAGCAGTTCAAGTCGCTCGGATATTCCACCACGGCCATGCACCCCAACCACGCGACCAACTGGAACCGCGAGAACGTCTACAAGGACTTTGGCTTTGACCAGTTCCTGTCCATCAACGACTTCCAGGGAGCCGATACCCTGCGCGGCATGGTGACCGACCAGGCTACCTACGACAAGATTCTTGAGCTGCTCGACCAGAACGCCGATCCGCAGTTTATCTTCGACGTGACCATGCAGAACCACTCGGGCTACGACACGGGCCTGCTGCCGGTCGACAAGCAGATGCACCTGAACATCGACACGACCGACCTGGACGCCAAGACCGTCGAGGACGGCACGCTCTCCGATGTCGACGAGTATGTCTCGTGCATCGAGCAGTCCGACCAGGCGCTGCGCTACTTCCTTAACGCCTTAAGCAAGCTCGACCGCAAGGTGGTCGTGGTGTTCTGGGGCGACCATCAGCCGTTCTTCCCGTCCAAGTTCAATGACAAGTGGTTTACCAACGAGGACGACGCCACGCACCAGGAGCGTCTGTGGCAGACCGACTACATCATCTGGGCCAACTACGACGTTGCCGGCTGCGACCAGACAAGCGAGGTCGACGACTTGTCCACCAACTACCTGTCCACGCAGCTTATGCAGTTGATCGGCGCACCGCTGTCCGACTACCAGAAGGCGCACATGACGCTGCGCGAGTCGCTGCCCGCCATCAACTCGGTCGGCTACGAGGACGCCAGCCTGCGCTGGGCGCTCTCCTCCAACGTCACCGGTGACGACGCCGTCGCCGCTGCTGCCACCAAGGCGCGCGAGGATTACGCCAAGATGCAGTATTACGAAATGTTCCGCGACGGCAAGAACGTCTACACCGAGCACTTCCAGACCGAGGCCAACGAAACCGACCCCAACCTGGCGCCGGGCACGACCAAGATCAAGTAGCGACCAGCTGCGAGTTCATAACTGAAACGTCTGTCCGGGCGGAGGCATATAAGGTTCCCTGCTCGGACAGTCCTGCGCAAGACGGAGGCCACATTAAGTGGCCTCCTTTGCGTGCGGAACTCGCGATGAACCTTATATGCCTCCGCCCGGACAGACGCCTTGTTGTTGGAACACGGCTTGTCATGGGGGTACCCGCAACATATATAAGTTGAAGGCCACGTCATGTGGCCTTTTTTGCATCCGGAAACTGTGTCCTAGAATTCATGTCCGGAGTGGGATGCAGTTTCCCCTTGCGACCCCGTTGGGAAACCACATCCCACTTCAAGAGTAAATTCCGGGTCGCACTTTCCGCTAAGGCTCTCAACCGGAAAGTGCATCCCATTCCAAGCCTTAATTCCGGGACATAGTTTCCGGACAAGACATCAACCGGAAAGTGGGGACCACTCTGAGCGCCGATTCTGGGACACACTTTCCGAAACACCGCCCATCCGGAAAGCCCGTCCCACTCCGAATACATCCAGGCATAAAATCATCAGCTTATTAGGCCTTCTATCAATAAAGAGACACCCTCCCGGGCGGCGGGCACGAAGTTCATCGCGAGTTCCGCACGCAAAGAAGGCCACTTAATGTGGCCTTCGTCTTGCGCAGGACTGTAGAGCAGGGAACTTCGTGCCCGCCGCCCGGGAGGGCGTTTCATTTAGAAGATGAACCTAGCGCTTATCCCTCCGGGACAAAAGAAGCGCGGCTATAAATGCGATGATTGCAAGTGTCAGCAACACCAAAAGCAACGTGAGCGTGTTGTCGCCTGTTGCCACCAGACCAAGCAAACCGGGCTTCTTGCTGTCAGCAGACTGCATGGGGATCTTCTCGCCATCGTCCTCGGCGGTGATTTCCCAGCGAATGGTCTTGTTTGCGTCGGCAACCTCGTTGCCCACCGATGTCGGAACGTTTAGCTGCAAATTAAGCACCGTGCTGCCATCGCTCGTAAACGTGGCGATTTGCGTGGGATAAGCGAACACGCTGCCCGGTGTTCCTGTCTGGAGCCAACCTGCAGAGCCATCGCCCGCCGACGCCGTTAGGGTAATGGGCGACAGCAGGCGTGCCGTCTCGTTATCGACAACGGCACGCACAAACACGCGCACCTGGGACTTTACGCCCGTGGCACGAATCTCTATCTGCTGATCACGCACATCGCCAGGCATCAGATCTTTAAAGGCCAAAAACAGATCGGGCTCCCCCGAGGAGTCCGTCGCTCCCGATACCGTTAGCTGGCGTGCATTTCCGTTATAAGCAATCGTGGGAGTGTCAGCAAACGCACGTGCAGGAACGGCGAGCGCGATAAGGCAGACGATTGCCGCCATCACGCAATGCAAGAAACACGCAACGTCTTTACGAATCGGAGAGGCCATACTTACGCACCTCCATGCGGCGGCACCAGCACGCCATCCTTGACTGTACAGCCCCATGTCTCTGCAACTGCATCGTCGGGCGTGGATTGAATTGCCTGGGTCGAAATGTCAACGACCAGGTTCTTCCCATCTGCCTTCTGCTCAGTCACGCTCTTGATGAGCACATCGGTTTTGTCCATCGGTGCAACGGGAGACGTCCAGTAGTAGTATCCGTCGGACGCGACAACCCAAGATGAGGCGGTGTTGGAAGCAGATGCCTTGGACACACTGCCCCACTCAATGGTGTAGTCGGTGCCGGCAACCGGCTCATCCCACAGGCGCGCGCCATCCTTATCCTGCCAGTAGATATCCACCGCGACACGCAGGTATGCCGGAGCCGAGCCCGTGTTTTTTACCGAGACATCCCTTTTCACGTTGTCCTTGCGCGTCTCGTCCACCGAAGGTGCCACCGAACCAAAGCCAAACTCGTTGACCAGCACCCCCGTAACCGAAAGCCACGCAAAGGTACCGGCGGCGCCAGCCAACAGGAGAACGCCAACAAGGAGGGCAACGATCTGCTTGCGCTTAGTCATCCTAGTCCTCCCTCCTCAGCGTGCCGTTTTCCCAAACATTCTTGGCACGCGAGCCGCCATCGACCCATTTGTCATTCGCGCGCGTGTTGACGCACGTCACCACCGCATCGCCCGCGCTCGAAGCAGACGAAATCGTCAGCTCGGCAGATTTACCGGGCGCCTTGCCCGGCGTGCTCAGCTCGCCCTCGTAGCGCCATGCCCAATTCGTGTCTTCCTCGACGGTATAGATGCCCGTCGGCGCGGCAAATTGCACGCTGCCGACATACCAGGTCTCGCCGTCTTCGTCGCGCCTCTCGCTAACTTTCACCTCGACCATGCGCGTCTCGGCAGGAGAATCCTCCGACGCCTTGCGTGCCACCTTAAAGCGGAACGTTTGTCCCATGGCGCTGGCATCGGTGGTCTTTTTGACGATCGTCAGCGCATGGGTCTTGGCGAAGTCGAACACGGCATTGCCGTCGCCTTGCTTGCCTTCGCCCGTCTTCTTGGACTCCAGGCGGTTGGCCAAGTCGAACGAACCGTTACCCGAGCCCAAGCTGTAGAGCGAGACATACTGGTCGTTAACGGGTTCCTCCGTCATGGACGCATCAGGACCGTAGCTCGCCCGCTTAACGGTAACAGTCAGCTGCGTCCCCATAAACGGCTCAGCAAAGCAGACCTTAAAGGGTGCTTTGTCGGCGCTATTGTCGACTGTGTTGGCGGCGTTGGGATCGAGCAGCCATTTAAGCTGCGCGGTGGTCATGGTTACGTGGTTCTCGGGGTCTGATGTATCCTTGGCGACCACGCGATACGTCACGGGATACAGGTCCATGTCGCCCTTAACCGACTCGTCCTTAAACTCATCCCAATACTTCGCAGCGCCACCGTCAGGCACATATCGCCACTCCAGGAAGAGTTCGCGCACGTCACCGCTGGCCGCCCGTTCATCGAGCAGCGCGACGATCTTGGAGTGGGCGTCCGGGTCGTATGCCACGGACTTTTTCTCCATCTCGGGATTGCCGTCGTTGTCATAGACCGGGTTGCCGCTCTCATCCACCTTGGGAACATCGACGTTATGGACAAAGCCGGCGCCCGTCGCGCGCTCGCCGTCCGAGTCGACCGTCGCCGTAAAGACGACCGACCCGTCGACACCGTGATAGCGAACCTTATACGGCGCGATCTTGTACACCGCGGTGTAGGTCACGCTCTCAAAGGGCTCGCTGCCCTCGAGGGGATACTTCTCGTCATCGGTCAACAGGGTGTATTTGCCATCGGAATCATAGTCGCGCGACCAGCCGGCAAAGTCGTACTTGGTGCCGTCAATGCCCACAACCTCCTTGACAGCCTTGACCTCAAGAGAAATCTGGTCGCCGGAATCAGTACGGCCGAGACCGCGGACAAGAGCAGGATTCGCGAGATTTGAGTCGATGTTCGATTGAACGGTAACCAGGCTGGGACGGTAGACCGGGTACAGCTCCATGGGGGCCCTGACCACGGTAGAAGCACTCACCATGCGGATACCCTCCGACCAAGCGACATAGCCCTTGCCAGGTGCCGGCTTGGCTTCCGTCCAGCCCACGAAGGCGTTGAACGCACCTCCTGTATCCCTATCGATAGCGCTGACGTCATAAGTGGGCTTCGGGATGCTGCCATCAAGGTTGCCGAGCATATCGCCTTGCTGAGCAACTTTGCCGTCAACATCTTTGGCATTGAGATGGTACACGACCGCCAACGGCGAATAGTACGCCACAAATGTATAGGCCCCGCCGGGTTCCACCTGATGGGAATACGAGTTATCGCCGTTAGGTTCGATCTCTTCAGCTTCGCCATTCGGAAGCTCGATCTCAACCTTCTGCAACTTATACAGCTCACCGCCTGCTTTATAAACCGGAGTCGTGACGTCAGGGGTCACCGTTGCCGTAGCAGGGTCGGTGCCCGCGTTGATAACGGGATCGATGTCGTACCTAGGCACATTGACCTTGTCCGTGCCCTTAAAACCGGCGCGATACAGGTTGGTGGTGTACCTAACATCGTACTTCGCGTACACCGGATAGGCATCCTGCCACTGGGTGACCTTAAAATCTGGTTTCACCAGATACGGTTCGGCCTTATCCGGGTCAGAAGTGGTGAAGGAATCGCCCTCGACATCGTAGATATACTTCCAGACGTCAGAACCCTTCTGGACCTCGGCGGTCGAAATCCAGCCCAGGAACTTATAGCCCGGCACGGCCATGTCGGCATCGGTCGGGGAAGCTTCGAGGGTCAGGGGGCTCTCATACGATCCCTTCTCACCATCTTCTGGCTTTTCGGCCACTTTAACCGACTTATTAACATGCGGGTAGTAATACGTGAACGTCGGATCCGCCCCGTTCACCTTGGTCTGCAGCAAGTTACTCTCATAGCGCCGCGTGGCAGTCCTCACGACATTATCGCCCTTGTTGTAGAAATTAACGTCCGTGGTAATCATCGCGCGAACGTAGTACTTCTTATCTGTACGCACCATGCTCTCGATGGGATTTTTCACATATGTCCAATATTCACCATCGCGCTCAAGCGTCCAGAAATTCAGGCGATAGCGATCATTCACCGGTTTGACCGTTACGTTCAGCGAAGCCGAAGTCCAAGTATCGCTTAGCGTTGCAGCGCCTGGAAAATCGGTATCGGCATAGAGGTTTTTTAGAGTATCGGCTCCCGTATCGTTTTTAACGTTGTGCGAGTACGCGTTAAGGGGACTCACGACAAGGGTTTCCTTCGTGAAGCGCGTGCCACACGTTTCATAACTATCCTTTATACCGTGGTCAACATGCTCCGGGCCCCAGTGGACGACGTTTTCACGCACGAAGGTACTACCGACGTTTTCCTCAAAGGGCGTTTGATAGCGATTCCAAACGGAACAAAGTAGCTTGCTGTCCGTAAACTCATGGTTGGTATAAGCCCGAACGTAATAATCCACGCGGTACTCAAAGCGGGCGATGTAGGTATGCGGCGCGGTTAAATCGACATCGGCGGGGAGCGTATAGCTGGGATCGCGGCTTACGCGCACCTCGAGCGGGGCATCCTCGGTTCCCTTGTTTTCATACCAACCCAAGAAGCGATAGCCGTCGGGCAGGGTGCCGTCCTTGGATATAGCATTGCCGGATACATCGAGCACCTGCACGGTATACGCGCTTGTGCCATCTTCTGCAGTCCCAACCTTAACGTAAGTTTTGCCCACGCCTTCGCGCTTAGTTTTATCATCCGGGTCGTGGCCTTCAAACTCCGTCAGGATGTTCGACACGTAGTCGCTGTACACGGGATAGAAATCGGTAGGCCCGACCACGGTGATCTCGCTACCCGCAGGATAGAATGCTCCCTTGTTTTTCAGATCAGCCAGCTGAGTAGAGGTGATGGCGGCATAGGCACCGTTCTTCCCGGCCTCGTTGCTAGGCTGCGAGGTCCAGCCGATAAACGTTGCGCTGTCGGAAAGCCCCTCGCGGTCTGCAGGAGCCGTAGGCGTCACATCCACACCGTAGCGATACCAATCAACTGACTTGTTGTGCGCATCACCGGTTTTCCAATCAAGCGTCTCACCCTTAGCGTTATAGAACAGTACCTGCGCCTCGTACGAAGCAATAAACAGGTCGTTGCCCTTAAAGGCCTCGGCCCCCTTCGCGTTATCGGCGGTATAGCTCGACGTTATCTCGTGCGCTTCGTTCTTCTGGACCTGCTTGCCAGCCTTAACGGCATCGGCATCGGTCTTGCCGTTAAGCCAGCTGTTATCGGCATCGATGCGGTTCACGTTGACTCCGGGTTCGCGGAACCAGCCCATGAAGCGATAACCGCCGTTGGCATCGGTCAAGCCCTTGGGCTTTGCGGAGGTATCCTGCCTAAACGTCACCGATGTATCGCCCTGGGCCAAGCCCTGAGCCGTTCCCGCCAGCACGGCGCTCACGGCAAAGGCGTACGGATCCGAGGTCGCTTGATCAATACCGAGTTTGGTTGCCGTAATTGTCGCGGTACCCGCACCGGGAAAATCGATCGTCGCCTTAACGCTCTGGCCATGCACGGGGATATTCAGCTTGTAATCCATCGCCCACTCATTGGTGTGCTGGCCACCCAGGGCATCGTCGTTGGCGGTCGAGCGCATGGTGCCGGCACAGAAATCGTAGTCGTGCTCTTCCCACAGCTCACGCGTGGTGTAGCGCTCGTCATCCCACGGACCATAGCCATCACCCTTGGTGGTGCCGTCGCCACCAAACGAGGGGATTTTCTTTTTGGCAGGGTTGCCCTGGCTGTTGCCAGAAAGGCTCACGCTCGGCTTAAAGTAGCACTCGGTGACCGTGGCATCATCCTTGTTGGCACGCGCGGCAATGCCGCCCAGGTTCACATCGTTTTGAATGATGGGAATCACGGCGATGGGATTGTACTGGCGCGAACTCAAATCGCCCGCAAAATGGCTGCGGACGAGCTCGTTGCCCTCGGCGGTCAAAATTCGGCCCGCCAGGCCGCCTGTCCACGCACGCGTCACGGCGACGACGCCCACATATGACGCGGCATAGCTGTAGCACTGCGCCGTCGAGAAGCAGTCGATAATCTTGGCCTCGCCCGCCATGCAGCCCACAAAACCCGAGGCGTACACGTTGTTGCCGCCCAGGGCGCCAATGGCCACGTCGTACTTATTGGTTACGTCGGTCATGCCCTTCTCGGCAATCGAGCCGTCGTCCTTACGCGTCGGCGTCACGCGGCAGTACTCGATAGTCGAGTTCTTAACGTAGCCGGCAAACGCCGCCATATACAGACCCTCACCGCCGAGCGCCTGCACGCCCGAGGTCGCATTGTTGACGGCACGGCCGCCACGGACCTCGCAGTTGTAGAGGGTGCAGCCGTCGAGCTCGCCGGCGATGAGACCGCCCTCAAAGCCTGCGTTGGTAATGAGGTTGAGAGCATTGTTGGCGCAGGTCACGTGCAGCGTGCTCTCCATGACCATAACGTTTTCGAAGCGCGTATTGACGGCCTTGCCCACGATAATGCCACCGCGGAAGTCCGCCCACACGTTGGCGTCCTTGACCAGGAAGTTTTTGATGGTGGCACCGTTGGTCTCGGCAAAAAATCCCGTATCGCGCTCGGGGTCAAAAGCGTCTTTATCGTAGTTCAGGCCCTCAACGGTGTGGTTTTGACCATCGAACACGCCCTTAAACGGATGCTCCTTGTTGCCAAACGACAGATGCTTAACGGTGTTTGCAACGATGGCTTTCATGTCGTCGCTGTCGAGCTCAATGTCGTTATCGAGATAAACGTGCCAGCCGGACGTATCGCGCTCGCGCGACAGCGCCACACACAACAAAAAGTCAGCCTCGTTTTTGATGTGGAATTCGGTTTTGGCCTCGGGCACGTCCTCGGCATGCACCACCGTTGGCAGCGCCATAACGCAGCAAAAGACAATCGCTGCGACGGCAACCAGCCTGCTAAGCATGCCCCGGTTTATGTTCTTGATCTTCATAGGCTAGTTCGCCTCCGGCCAGCCCACGACGTCAAGCACGTCGAGGACGGTATCGTTTGCCTGCTGGTTTTTGGCCTGCACGGCCTGAACGTCGATATCGAGCCTGTATGAGCCACCGCGCGCGGCATCGTGGTAGTCGCCCACAAATCGCAGCGAGTCCATGAGGCTTTCCGTCATGGCGCTGGGGTCGAGCACGCCGCCACGCCCATCCAATCCGCGGTAGTAGTACCACCCATCGCCGCCATCGATCCACGGGGATCCCTCGCCCGCGTTCACGTGAAAGGCAACGTTGCCCGAGGCGTCCGCGCTCGAACCGTCGGGCGCCACCGACGCCATACGCAGGCGCGCGAACGTACTCAGGCTGCGCGCCGGCGTTCTCCACGCGCACGATGCGGCTGATGTCAGAGCCCTCGGCCGTGGTATCGGGATAGTCGCCGCGCTCGTTGGCCTCAAACGGAATCTCCTCACCCTGCTCGTTTAGGGTGAATTCGCAGACTCGTACCTTCACGCTGCCAAACGATAGGACGTTGTTCGCCGGAACCATATCAACGGTAAAAGCCAGCGTGCCGCACAGGCACGCCAGGGCCAACAGCGCCATCGCGGCAAGCGCCAAGGTACGTTTCTGATTGTCGGAAAGATTGTTGAGCATTACGTTCGCCAATCGTCGGATACAGGGGGCGAGACCCCGGTCCGAATATAGGGGTGGGGCGGACCGGGGTCTCGACGGAGGGGGTGGGATTACTTCAGGTGGTTGCTCGGGTCGTTAACCCAAGCCTTGGCCTGCTCGATGGCGTTCTGGGCATCACCCTGGTCAGCGCCGAAGATGTAGCAGGAGACCGTCATAGCGGGATTGGTGACGACATCCGTGCTGTTCATGGCAGCCGGGATATGCACGGTGCTGAACAGCTCACCGGTGTAAGCAGCCTTTGCCTCGGTAGTCTCAGTCTTTTGAGTTGGAGCAAGCTTGGCAGGGGTGTCGGTGTTACCAGCGGTATACATGAACAGACCGCTCACGTACTTGCCATCGGCGTTTGTAGTCACCTGATCAACGGCAACCGGCTTCCAGTTAGCGTTAAGCTCGAAGTACGGGGTCTTGGCAAGCGCGTCAGTGGCGTCTGTCTTCACAATGGCGTTCTTCACATAGATGAACACATAGGAGCTATCGGAATCCTTGCCGATGCCGACGTTGGGGTTCTTATTGATGTCGGTGTCGGGAATCATCTTGGAGTCCTTCACCCACTTGGTCTCAAACAGATAACCATCCACTGAGGGGTCCGTGGGATCAGTGCCGGGCTTGTCCGGATGATCGGGGTCGGGCTTCACTTCGGGCTTGCCGATGCTGCCAACCGTGAACTCATTCGTCACCTGATCGGTTGCCTGCAGCCATGCCCAGGTGCCCACGCCGGCGGCCAGCACCAGCAGCAGCAAGGCGGCAACGATGCCGTAGCGCTTTTTCTTCTTGTTTTCCATCGTTCTCTTCCTTTCGAGAATCGTCTTCCCCGGCAACGGCCTTTACCGCCGCCGACACCTCTCCCCTGCCGCTATGAACGCCGCTCCCTCGCATGCGCGCGGGCATGCTTGCCCGCAGGCTCGTCGGGAACCATCCGATCGAGCACTATCGACGCCGCGACCAGCAGCGCCAGAACGGCCACCACAACAAGCAAACCGGACATCGTCGTGCAATATGCGTTAACGAAGCCCAGGTAAGGGACACAAAAAGAAACGACGCCGATCACGCGTGAAAAAGGCGTCTGCTCGGCGTCGTGCATGATGGTTCCATCTGCATTTTTGTTTGCGATTCCCTGCGTGCTGATCGTCTGCGCCACAGGGTCGACCTCGTACACCTGGTGGGTCACCACGGCGCCGTCCGATCGGTAAAAAGTTGCATTGTCGCCCATGGCAATATCCGTTGGATCAACCTGGTGAACAAACACCATGGAGCCGACGGGGAGCTCGGGTTCCATAGAGCCCGAAAGCACTGCAAAAGGCGTGTATCCAAATGCGCGGGGAGCAAAAGAAACAACGGCAAGGGCTATGACAAGCGCAAGCGCCAGACTGCTAAGAAGTGCAATAAAACGTTTGACTCCGCGCGCCGCCATAATGATTAATTCATCCCCATCGAGGCCTTATTCGACCCCTCCAAAGGTCAGCAAGTTTCAACAGGAACCGCAAGGCGATTGAAAAGTGAGTCCGAAATAAGCCAATTTGGAATCTTTTCGTGGTAGCGCGCAGAGATGTGGTGTAAGAGGCGGGGAATGCCCCGC
>NZ_QRZD01000008.1:11884-81561 GCF_003464565.1 Collinsella sp. AF14-35 | reverse complement strand
GCGACGGACCTCGGGACGCTCTTACACCACGTCTGCGCGCGCCACCCAAGAGACGTGTGAATCCGCACTTCTTGCGGCGAATTGACGCTATAAAGCGGTCAGAATGTCGGCGAGGCTATCGATGATGGCATCAGCGACGGACTGATCCAGGTTGACGCCCTCGTGCGGGCGCAGCGCCAGGACGCGGGCGCCGGAGCGCTTGCCGGCCTCGATACCCAAAGGCGAGTCCTCGATAACCAGGCACTCGGCAGGCTCCATACCCAGCGCCTCCATGGCACGCAGGTAGATCTCGGGGTCGGGCTTAAACGCACTGCACTCGTGACCGCTGATGGTGTAGTCCAGTACGTCGGCGATACCCGCAATCTCCACCAGCTCATCGATAAGCTCGCGATAGGACGAGCTCGCGATGGCACACTTCACGCCGCGTTCGTGCAGTTCGCGCATCACCGGCTTCGTCTGCTCGTTGAGCAGCTCGGCGTACGGAACGGGATGGACCGGGCTGTAAACCTGCTTGTACTCCACGCGCAGGCGCTCGCGCAGCTCAACATCGTCGGGCACCAGCGACTTCCAAATGGCGGGCTCGTTAGACCCCGAAAGATCGGGAATCTCGTCAAAGTGGAACCCCTTCTCCTCCATAAACGCCACGCGACGACGGTTGTAGAACCACTCGGTATCGACCAGCACGCCGTCCATATCAAACAGCACTGCCTTGATCATACGCATCTCCTCCCACCTGCCAAAAAGGGACAGGTTTATTTTGGTAGGTTTTATCTGGTGTTTTGCGACGCGACAGACACGCCCCCAAAGCAAAAAGGGGACGGGGCGCAAACCCCATCCCCTCTCAATCAACCCGTAAGGTCTACTTACTTGTGATTAGTAGGAAAGCTTCCACATGTAGCGACGCATGGTCAGCGGGTGCTGACGGGCCTCGGCGATCTGGTTGCCGTACTCGCGCATAACGGCGAGGTGCAGCAGCGGGTTGAAGTAGGTGACGACGCTCGCGGGCACGGCGTCAGCCAGGCCGTAGTCCTTGGAGTCGATCAGAGCGACCTTGGCGCCCATGCGCTCAAGGAAGGTGAGGGCGCGAGCGTCCATCGGACGGGTAGCACCATCGGACATGAAGAAGACGTAGGGCTTACCCTCGGTGGAAACCTCGAACGGGCCGTGGAAGTACTCGCCGGTGTTGTAGGCGGCGGCGTCGATCCACTGCATCTCGGTGAACAGGAAGGCGGCGTGAGAATAAGCCATCTTCTCGGAGGCACCGGAGGCCATGAAGTAGATCATCTTGTCGTCCTTGAAGTCCTCGGCGAACTTCTTGGCGAGCTTCTTGCAGTGCTGAGCGGCGTTCTCGCAGAGATCGAAAACGTTGGTGAGGCCGGTGATCATGTCCTCGTAGTGGTCATAGCCCTCGGTCTGCTGAAGGATCTCGAGAGCAAGAGCGATGGCATAGCCGGGCTTCTCGCACTTGGCAGCGTAGTTGGCGTGGAAGCCGTGGACGATGACGTGGTCGGCGTCGACGGTCAGAGCGGAGCCAGCCTTGTTGGTGAGGGAGACGACCGGGCAGTTGTGCTTCTTGGCGGTCTTGTTGGCCTCGACGGTCTCGGGCGTGGAGCCACCGAGGGAGCAGGTGATCACGAAGGTGTGCTCGTTGACCCAGGAAGGCGTGTCGTAGTTGAACTCGTTAGCGGTGAAGATCTGAACGTTCAGCTTGTCCGTGTTGTTGGCCAGGAAGTACTTGGCGGGGTAAAGGTCGGACATGGAGGCACCGCAGCCGACGAAGGCGACGCTGTGGATCTCGTGGTTGGACAGGACGTCAGCGACGATCTGCTTAGGGAGGTTAAGGTCGATCTCGTACATCTGACACATTCCTTTCGATTTTTGCGGCGCCACTTTGCCGGACGCACGCAGGGTTACCGTGATTTGGACCGAGTCGCCGGCCCGTTGGGGATGTGACAAAGGAGCTGTCCCTTTGACACATTTAGGGATGGAAGCCTGCCTGGGGTATGGGATGCCAGGCAGGCCCCCGGGGGAAGCATTGGGTCGCGACTAGGCCAGGATGCCGGCCGCGGAGAGGGCGATGCCGCCCACGATGGCGATCACGAGAAGCCAACCGGTGTTGACGTTCTTCTTGATGAGCCAGTACATAAGGCCGGTGAGGCCGAGGGAGATCATCTGGGGCATCATGCCGTCCAGGATGTCCTGGATCACGACGGTGCCGTCAGCGAACTGCAGCGGGGTGGTGGCGCCGATCAGCGTAGCGATCATGCCGCCCACGGACATAAGACCCACGATGCCGCAGACATACATGAGCTTCTCCATGAGGTCGCCGCCCTGAAGCTTGCTCAGGTACTCGTGGCCGCCCTGATAGCCCATCTTGGCGGCGAACCAAGTGATCAGCACAGAGGGGACGATGGAGATGAGCATAGCCAGGATCGGGCCCATGATGGAGCCCTGCTGAGCCAGCTGAACGCCCAGGCCAAAGGCGATAACGCGGATGGTGCCCTGGAAGAAGGAGTCACCAATACCGGAAAGCGGACCCATGAGGGAGGTCTTGACCGCGTTGATCGAATCGGGATCGAAGTTCTCGGGATCCTTGGCGTACTCCTCCTCCATGGAGGCGGCGAGGCCTAGGACAAAAGCGCTCGTCTGCGGGGTGCAGTTGTAGAACGCCATGTGACGGTGGTAAGCCTCTTTCTTAGCAGCGAGCTGCTTGGGATCGGACTCATCCGGATAGAGGCGATCGAGCGTGGGAACCATGCCGTAGAGGAAGCCCATGTTCATCTGACGCTCGTAGTTCCAAGAGGCCTGGATGGCCCAGGAGCGCCAGAAGAACTGGCTGACCTTCTTGTTCAGGGACACGTCCTTGGTTGCGGTTGCCATAGTGTGTTCCTCCTTAGTCTTCGTCGTCTTCGAGCGGATCGTAGTCGGAATCGACACCGGCGGCTGCATGGGAACCGTTGAACTTGAAGCCCATGAAGACGACAGCCAGGCACACACCGATCAGAGCGACCGCGATGACGGACAGGTTGAGGTAAGCGGCGAGCAGGAAACCGATGAACAGGAACGGAGTCATACCCTTCTTGATCATCATGGTGAGCAGCAGGGCCAAGCCGTAGGCGGTCATGATCTTGGTCGAAACGTTAAGACCAGTGGACAGCCACTCGGGAACCATGTTGACGATGGCCTGAACCAAGTCGGTGCCGACAAAGACGGCGAGGAAGATCGGCAGGAAGTACATGACGGCGTACAGACCGGAGCCGGCGCAGATGTGCATACGGTAAGCGGTCTTGAACTTTCCGTTATCGATCGCGCTATCTGCCACATGGGTGAGGGCGGCGATGATGGAACGGAACACGATGCCGAGGAGCTGACCCAGGACGGCGACCGGGATGGCGATCGTCATGGCGGTCTCGGCGGAAGCATCGGTCAGGCACGCAAAGGCAGCGGCCACGATGCCGCCCAGGACCATATCGGGCGGAACGGCGGCGCCGACCTGCACCAGGCCCATGGACACGAGCTCGACGGCGGCACCGACGGCAAGGCCGGTAGGCACATCGCCCAGCAGCAGACCGACGAGCGTAGCGCCAACGAGGGGCTGCTCGAAGTTAAGACGACCGAGCAGGCGGGAGTCCCACATGCAGAACACGCCGACGAGGCCGACGAGCACCGCACTGATGAACGTATTCATACCCTTCTCCTTTCAGTCAGGCAAACGCCTGGTTGATTACAGCTTGGCGTCGATGTCGACGCTCTGATACGTAGGGGTCTGCTGGACGTAGAGCTTAATGCCCATGTCGAGCAGCTGGTTGACGTCGGCCTTCTGGGTGGCGTCGAAGAAGACGGAGCTGTCCTTGCCGCCGACCTGCTCGGCACCGTCGTGGTTGGCGGTGGCGCCCAGGTTGATGGCGTCGAGCTTGTAGCCCTGGCAGAACTGCAGCATCTCGGCAGTGTTGCCAAAGACGAACATGACGCGCTCGCCGAGGGTGTTGAGCTTGTCCATCTTGGCAAGGGCACGCTCAACGGTGAAGACGTTCAGGCGCACGCCCTGGGGCTTGGCCAGCTTAAGAGCGCCCTTCTTGATGTCATCGTTGGCGGCAGCGTTGTCGACGACGATGATGCGCTCGGCCTGAACCTTGGTGGTCCAGGTAAAGACGACCTGGCCGTGCAGCAGACGGTAGTCAAGACGTGCGAGGACGATCTTGGCGGGACCGGAGCTGTGACGGGACGCCTTGGCCTTCTTGGCGGGAGCCGCGGCGGCCTCGACCGGTGCGTTGGGGTTGGTCAGACCGGTGCGGGCCTCGTTGATGAGGGCCGCGAGCTCGGCACCCTTGACGGGGACGGGGCTCATAGCGAGCGTGAGCGCCAGCGGGATGTTGAAACCGCTAACAACCGTGAACTTCGTGCCGTTCTTGGAAAGCTCGACCATGTTGTTGTTGACCGAGCTACCGAGCATATCGGTTAGCACATACACGGTGTCGTCCGCGTTGAACGTGGCGATCATAGCCTCAACCTTATTGGTGATGGGCTCCTTGTCGTCACGAGCAAGCGACACGACGTGGACGTTCGACACGTCGCCGAGAACCATCTCGAGCGTGTCTTTGGCGCCTGCGGCCAGGCCGCCATGAGATGCGAGAATGATCTGATTCATCTTGCCTCCTCCTTTTCGTTATGGTCATTATAACGTCTTATACGTTGCTTATATTGATAATTAGTATATAAACCGTTCGCGGGTGAAAAACGACCGTTGGCGGGTTTAACGCAATCGAAACGATGGTCTTGGGTAGGTCGGCGCTGGCTAGGCGCCGCCCGATCAAACGCCGGGCGCTACCTGCTCAAACACACCGCCAATCCCCTATCGCACGAAGTACCAGGGGCTTTCCTGCACGGTGGGCTCCAGCGCAATGCCCGTGCGCTCGCGGAAGAGATCCATGTCCTGCGATTTCTCCGTCCACCACGCGTTGGGCTTAAAGGTCATGCTCTCAACGACATGGCCGACAAACACACTGTTGCGCAGCTTGGAAAAGTCGGTGTTCATAATCACGATGGACGCGAGCACCAAAACGATGCCCAGAACTTTGATCGCGCCGGCGGGCTCGGCGTAGACACCAATGCCCAGCAGTACGGTGACGACTGTCTCGAATGACATTACGACGGGAACTTTCGACGTCTCGAGCCCCATGGACAGACCCTGCATATATAAGATGTAAGCCACGGCTGTGGGGATGAGTCCAAAGCCAAGGAACAGCAGCAGCAGCTGTGGCGACATTGCCGCGGCGACATCCGGCCACGGAGCCGCGATAGCTGCCATAACCGCACCGCCAAAAACAAAGCCCCAAAACGTGACAGCCAGCGGGTGGACCGTCTTGGTTGCTATCCGGCTAAACACCGCGAGCGACGCACCACAAAGGCCTGCAATCACGCCCGACGTGACGCCCCAAACCGAAAAATGAAAACCGGAAAGGTCGCCATTGGTCACCGCAAGCGCACAGCCAACGATGTTAAAGACAATGGCAACGAGCTTGTTGAGGGTCACGTCCTCGCGATAAAGGACGCGGCCGAGCGCGACGCCAAACACCGGCGACGTGTAGAGCAGCACCGATGCCGTGGACATGCCCACCTCGCGCATGCACTCGTAATAGCAGGTGTTGGCGGCAGCCAAACCGACGATACCGACAAGCGCGCAGGAAACAAGCTCTTTAGGGCTTGCCTTGAACAGGGTCAGCGGACCCTGAACCACGGTAGACCCCTCACCCGGACGGCAGCCCATAAACATCAGGACCGGCGCCAAGATAAGCGCTCCGACCAACAAGCGAAAGGCAGCCATGCTCTGGGACGAAACGCCCATGGCCGAGATGCCGTTTACAAAGATTCCGATGCTGCCCCACATAAGCGCGGCGATCAGCACCAGCACATAGCCCAGATTGCTCCTCTTCAACGCAGCCTCCTCAGTATTATTTCCAATATGTTTCATGCTACGTTATAGTCGTTATATACATTTTTCAAGGCACAAATCGGCGGACGGGAAATCTCTCGACACAAGGAGTGTCCCCAACTGCCGGCACAAAAGGAACATCCCTAACTGCCGGCAGAAAGGGAACGTCCCCAAGTGCCGCTCTAGCAGTTGCGGTGAAATAGTTCTCAAACAGAGGCTTCACACTCCCAAACAGGAACTATTCCACCGCAACTCATGAGGGGTATTGGGCTGTTAGGCCGCTCTATCCCTTAGTAATCCAGCTTCCACATGTAACGGCGCGTCATGTAGTCCTTGTGGGTGACGGCGGAGAGCGCACGCATGTAGACGTTGTTGAGGATCGGGGCAAAGATCAGGTGGTTGAAGTACTCGCTCACGCTGTCCTTGATGTCGTTGAGGCCGAGCTCCTTGGCGTCGAGCTGGTAGACGCGCTCACCACCGTACTGGTTGACAAAGCGAATGCCGCGCTCGTCGTTGCAGCGGCTGCGGCCGACGCTGATGAGCTGGAACAGCGAGGTACGCTTGTCCAGGATCTCGAAGGGACCGTGGAAGAAGTCGCAGGTGTTGATGGTGCAGGAGTCGATCTGCAGCATCTCCTGCACGTTGCAGATGCTAAAGACGTAGGCGGCACCAAAGAGCGGGCCCTGAGCCATAACGTTGATGCAGGGCTTGTCGGCGTTCTGCTCGGCCCACTTGGCAGCGAGCGGACGGGTGTACTCGACAGCCTTGCGATAGATGGGGTCGACCAAGTCGAAGGCGGCCATAGCGGTCTCGTACTCGGCATAGCCCTCGGTCTGCTGCGTGAGCTCCATGGCGATCATGGTCACGACGGCGGAGTTGGTGCGGCCCATGCAGGACTCGTCGACGGCCAGGCTGTCGTACTGGATCTTGTAGTCGCAGACCTCGGTGAGGGCGGACTCGTCAACGTAGATGGCGATGGTGCTGGCGCCGTGGTCCTTGGCGACCTGGGCGGCAACGATAGTCTCCTTGGTGCCGCGCATGGACACGACAACGGCCAAGGTGTTCTCGTTGACGTAGGCGGGCGTGGCGTGCACGAACTCGTTGCTGGTGTAGCTGGAGCTCACGACCTGCGTGGCCTCGTGCTCCATAAAGTACTGGGCAGGATAGTTACCGCCGTTAGATCCGCCGGCGCCGATCCACACAACGCGCTTGATGCCGCCCTTGTCTGCCTTGTCAGCCAAAACCTGGGAGACGACATCCTTAACCTGTTCCTGAGTAGTCATCGCGCATCAGCCTTTCTTCTCATTTGATGCTCTTGACGGCATACAAGTTACATACATGTTTTAGCGATGTCGACTAGTTGTATGCTATATTTGTCTTAGATTTTTTGCTGATACGGTTTTCGATAACTCGTTACCAGCAGTTTTGTTGTTGTATTGGATACATGCTTGATTAGGTAAGCATACAGGTTAGATACAGGTTGATCGCATGAGCGCTTCATCGAAAAAGAAACTGACCCAATACGAGCGTCTGGCGACCACACTTCGCGACCGCATCGCTGCCGGCATCTACGCCTGCGGAGACAAGCTGCCGTCCGAAATGGAGCTCATGGACGAATCGGGGCTGTCGCGCAGCACCGTGCGCCACGCGCTTAAGGTGTTAGTTGACGAGGGCCTGGTGCGCACCGAGCGCGGACGTGGCGCCTTTGTGGCCGACACGCCAGCGCTCCACGAGAACAACCTGGTGTTTTCGAGCTACACGGCACAGGTACAGGGCCAGGGCATGAAGCCCACCACGCGCACCGTGGACTCGGGCTTTGCCAAGGCGGCCGGCAGCATAGCTAAGTTCTTTGACGCCGCCGTGGGCAGCAAGCTCGTCAAACTTGTCCGCCTGCGTTACCTGGACGATGCGCCGCTGTGCCTGGAAACCACCTATCTACCACCGAGCTTTGAGGCACTCATCGATCGCGATATCAACGGTTCGCTCTACGCCACGCTGCGCCAAGAATTCCATCGCGCGCCGGCACAGGGACATAAGACCTTTGAGGTGTGCTATGCCTCGCAAAACGAGGCGTTTTTGCTCAACGTTGAGCGTGGGCAGGCGCTGATCCTGATCACCGACTACGTCTACGACACCGACGGCCGCCCGCTCCATGTCTCCAAGCGCATCCAACGCACCGACCGCGCCAAATACACCGAACCCATCGGCTAACCACCGCAAAGGGGACAGGCACCTTCGTGGTGGTTTTAGGCGAGGAGGTCGGGGAACCAGGTTGGTTTGGGCTGGTTGGGGGTGCGCTCGGCCAGGACCAGCTCCATCCAGCACATGTCGTACCAGCGGCCGAACTTTTGGGCACAGCGGTCGAAAGCACCCACCAAGCG
Source organism: Collinsella sp. AF14-35 (assembly GCF_003464565.1). NCBI lineage: Bacteria > Bacillati > Actinomycetota > Coriobacteriia > Coriobacteriales > Coriobacteriaceae > Collinsella > Collinsella sp. AF14-35. Next base: position 73,248 of record NZ_QRZD01000008.1, on the reverse strand, counting down.
ATATCCCATATGGGCATGGAAGTCCTGGCTGTTGTGCGTTAGATACTCGTCGTCCTTGTCGTGCGGCACGGCGATGAGCGCGCACATGTTGGTGATGCCCATCGCGATCAGGCACTGCTTGAGCGCATCGTGCAGCTTGCGGCCCAGCCCGCCGTGGCGCACGTCGCGTGCCAGGTAAATCGACGTCTCGACCGACCAGTCGTATGCCTCGCGGCTGTTGAGCGGACTCACATAGGCATAACCCACCGGACGCCCGTCCAGCTCCATCACCAGATACGGATAGCGCTTGAGCGTGTGCTCGATGCGCCCGGCGAACTCCTCAACGCTCGGCACCTCGTATTCGCAGGTAATCGCCGTCTGGCGCACATACGGCTCATAGATGGCAAGCAACGCCGGCGCGTCTTCGGGCGTCGCCAGGCGAATCGCCGGCTCGGACATCTCGGTCATACAACCCTTCTCTCTCAAAAACAAAGGCCGCCTTGCGCCAAACCCAGCGCAAGGCGGCCCCTCGTCATTACATCAGGCTACAGGACAGCCGCCAGCGCGTCGATGTCCTCCTGCGTCGTGGCCCAGCTGGTGCAAAAGCGCACCACCGTGTGGGTATCGTCGTACTTTTCCCAGTACTCGATCGCCGCATGCTCGCGAATGCGGGCCATGTCCTCGTTGGGCAGAATCACGAACTGCTGGTTGGTCGGCGTCTCCAAAAAGAACTGGTAGCCGCGCTCATGCAGCACGCGGCGCAGCGCCTGAGCCGTCTCAATCGCCTGGCGACCGATCTCAAAATACAGGCCATTGGTAAAGAGCGCCTCAAACTGCACGCCCGTCAGGCGGCCCTTGGCCAGCAGCGCGCCGTGCTGCTTAATGCGCGGAATGGGATGCGCCGGAGCGTGCATGCCGCAGAACACCACAGCCTCGCCGCAGAGCGCGCCGCACTTGGTGCCGCCAATGTAGAATACGTCGCACAGCTGCGCCAGCTCGGGCAGGGTAATGTCGCACTCATCGGCCGCCAGCGCATAGGCCAGGCGGGCGCCATCCACAAACAGCGGAATCTCGCGCTTCTGGCACACCGCATGGATTGCCGCGAGCTCAGCCTTGGAGTACAGCGTGCCGTACTCGGTCGACAGGCTCACATACACGGCGCCCGGAAACACCATGTGCTCACAGCTCTCGTTTTCGTAGAACACTTGGATATAGTTTTCGAGATCCTCGGCGTGCATCTTGCCCTCGTAGCCGGGGATGGTGAGCACCTTGTGGCCGCCAAACTCGATGGCGCCCGCCTCGTGGCAGGCAACGTGGCCGGTCTCGGCGGCAACCACGCCCTCGTACGGCGCGAGCAGCATGTCAATCACCGTCGCGTTGGCCTGCGTGCCGCCCACTAGGAAAAATACGTCGGCATCGGGCGCCTGACAGGCCTCGCGAATAAGCTGCTTGGCACGCTCGGTGTGCGCATCGGTGCCGTAGCCAGGCTGCGGCTCCATGTTGGTGTCGACGAGCGCCTGCAGCACCGCCGGATGTGCGCCGTGGGAATAGTCGTTGTTGAACGCGAGCATGGCAATCCTCTCTTACCAGGTATCGGCCAGATGATTCAGGTGGGGCTATTGTACGCCGTGAGGATAGGCAATGCGCGCGGCAAGGCACTCAAGTGCCAACACCAGGGCAAAGCCGCAGCTCACGTCAGTCAAAAAGTGCGCACCGATCACAATGCGGCCAAAGGCGACGAGCGCCGCAACCGCAGCCGCCGTCCAAAAGACCACGCGACGGCGCGACGGCTTTTCCTTAAAGGACGCCGCAGGAAGCCCGGCAAGCATAAGACCGATCGCCGCGTGCGCCGTGTGTCCGCTCGCAAACGACTTAAAGCCGTCCTTGATTACGCCGGCCGCAATATAGCTCCACTTGTCGGGGTTGCCAATCACCCACCACGGCTGAAAATTGAGCCCCGGCGTGACCTCGATCACGCGCATGCGCGGGCGCGACCACAGCGGCTTGACAACCACGTTGAGGATGATGGCCTGAGCGACCCACACGGCAAGCACCATCAGCGCCCAGCGCGTGAGCTCGTCGGAGTCGGTGTCGCGCGTGAGGCGATAGACGACAAGGTTGGCAGCGATGACCAGCACAAACGTCAGCACCAACTGAACCGCGATGAGTTTGCCGCCAACCTTCAGGGACGAGACGATCTCGTAGCCGGCCAGGCCAACGTTGACGAGGATGCCGAGCACGGCGAGCCATTTGCTCCCCCTGGAGTCGGGACGCACCGCGCGCACGAGCATGACGCCCGCGATACTCGCCGTCAGCGCGAACGGCAGCTCGCCAGCGGCCTCGATAAAGCGACCGTACATGCTGCCGATATTGAAGAGCGCGCTCGAGATCTGATAATCGAAGAAACTGCCCACGCCCAGACAAAGGCACAGGACAACCGCGATCATGGCGACATCTTTCTTATAGATGTATCCGAACATGCTTTCCTTTCGATGGGGTCAGATTGCCCAAATGGGGCGTTTGCAGCGTCGACCCAATTAGTCGTCGTCGCTCGCACCCAGCTGCTGCAGTAGCATGAGCGCGGCCGCCACCGGGCCGGTGCCGTCGTTGGCGTCGAGACCTCGGCCCAGGCCGCTGCCCGCACCGGCGCCCGCCTTGTAGGGCACCGACAGCTTGCGGCTCTTGGGGAAGTTCACCGCGCCATAGCGATTCTTGAACTCAAAGGCTACCTTCTTGGGAACGTCAACCCCCAGGAAGGTAATGCGCCCACCGCTGAGCGTGACGCTCTCGAGCCCCAGGCGCTCGCCGCGAATGCGGATGCGCGCGCGGTTGAACAGGTTGAGTCCCGCCAGCGGCAGCTCACCATGCGCGGCCTCGGTCTCCTCCTGCACCTCGTCGACACTCTCCAGGTCCTCAGCCGCTGCGAGCTTGCGGTACACGAGCACGCGCTGGTCCACCGCCGGCATGTACTCCTCGGACAAGAAGTAGTCGGCCGGCAGGTTGATGCCCACGCTCGCCGCCTCCACGCCGGCATCGTCATCGCCGCGCGCCTCGGCCACGGCCTGGCCCAACATCTGCGTAAACAGGTCAAAGCCCACGCTCGACAGGTTGCCGTGCTGCTCGGCACCCATCAGCGAACCGGCGCCGCGGATCTCCAGGTCGCGCATGGCGATGCGCATGCCGCTGCCCAAGTCCTGGAACTCGGACAGTGCGGTCAGGCGCGCCGTTGCCTCCTCGGTGAGCGGCAGCTCGCCCGGGAACATAAAGTATGCGTAGGCCTGTGTGGCAGAACGGCCCACACGGCCCTTGAGCTGGTAGAGCTGTGCCAGGCCCAGGCGCTGCGAGTCCTCGATGATGAGCGTGTTGGCGCACGCGTTGTCGATGCCGCTCTCCACGATGGTCGTGGCGATGAGCACGTCGATCTTTTTGGTCGCGAACTCGATCATCACGTCCTCGACCTCGCGCGGACTCATCTTGCCGTGCGCCACGCCCACGCGCGCCTCGGGCGCGGCCTCGTGCACGCGCGCCACGGCGTCGTCGATGGTCTTGACGCGGTTGGACACGTAGTACACCTGGCCGCCGCGACCCACCTCCAGGCGAATCGCCGCGCTCACCACATCGGGGTCGTACTCCCCCACGTGCACGATCACGGGGCGGCGCCCGGTCGGCGGCGTGGTGATCAGGCTCATGTCGCGCACGCCGCTCGTGGCCATCTGCATGGTTCGCGGGATGGGCGTTGCCGAAAGCGTGAGCACGTCAATCTGCTCGCGCAGGTTCTTGAGCTGCTCCTTGTGCTGCACACCAAAGCGCTGCTCTTCGTCGATGATCACCAGGCCCAGGTTCTTGGGGTTCACGTCGGCAGAAAGCAAGCGGTGCGTGCCGATGAGCACGTCGATCGTGCCCTCGGCAAACGCCTTGAGCGCGCGCTTTTGCTGCGCCGGCGTGCGGAAGCGGCTGAGCACTTCGACCTCGAGGCCAAACGGGGCAAAGCGCTCAAAGAACGTCTCGTAGTGCTGCTGGGCCAGAATGGTCGTGGGGCAGAGCACCATGACTTGGCGGCCGGAGTCCACGCACTTAAACGCCGCGCGCAGGGCAACCTCGGTCTTGCCGAAACCCACGTCGCCGCACAGCAGGCGGTCCATGGGCTTGGGCGCCTCCATGTCGGCCTTGATGTCGGCAATGGCCTCCAGCTGGTCGCGCGTCTCGTCGTAGGGGAAGCTCTCCTCCATCTCGATCTGCTCGGGCGTATCGGGCGGACAGGCGATACCGGTAATCGACGAGCGGCGCGTATACAGGTCGACCAGGTCAAACGCCAGCTTTTTGGCGTTCTTGCGTGCCTTGTTGGTGGCACGCGTCCAGTCGGCGGTATTGAGCCTGGTCAGGCGCGGCTTGTCGCCGTCGGGGCCAACATAGCGCGTGATGCGGTCGACCTGCTCGAGCGGCACGTAGAGCTTGTCGCCGTCGGCATATTCCAGCAAAAAGTAGTCGCGTTCCTTGCCGCCCACTTCCTGGCGCGCGATCTCGCTAAAGAGCGCAATGCCGTGGGTAGCGTGCACCACATAGTCGCCCGGCTTAAACGGGAAGGTGATCTGCGTAATGTCAACCTTGCGGCGGCTGCGCGCGCGATTGGCATCCATGCGGGCGTTGAGGTCGGCGATCGAGAACACTGCCAAATTGGCGTCGGGCACCACCACGCCCTGCGGCAGAGCGGCATCGACAAAGGTCACGCGCCCGCGCGAGATGGTGGGCACGGCGGCACCGGCGGCAGCCTGGGCGGCACCCGCCTCGAGCGAGCGGGCGTTGAGCGCGTCGGCCTTGCGCTCGCGAATGGAAGCATGGGCCTCCTGGCGGGCGGCACGGTCGGCAGAATCCGCCGCCGCCACGCGTACACGGTCACCGATAACACCGGCGTTTTCGGGGGCGGCCGTCAGCGATTCCTCAAAGGTAATGCCCTCGTCGCCAAAGGTGAGCTCCATCGACTCGCGCGCACCGCGGTCGGGGATGGCAAACACGCAGGCATAGCGCTTGCCCACGACCTCCTGGATGCGCGTCATAAAACGGTTGTCCGAGCCTGCGATGGCCGGCTGCTCAATCTTGAGCTCGGCGGTCACCGCACCGCCGGCACGGATGAGGCTCACATAGTTCAGGCGCTGCTGGGCACCAAAATCGAGCTGTTGGGCGCGCACGTACAGACCATCCAGGCGGTCAATCCCTGCCTCGCCGGCACGGGTCTCAATATCCTCGTAGGCGCGCAGGCAGTCGTCGAACAGCGAGCGCGGCTCGGACAGAACCACGAGTGCCTTGCCGCTCACGTGCGCCAACGGGCTTACGGTCTGGCCGTACATCACCGGCAAAAAGCGGTCGAGCTCGGGCGTGACGATACGCGCATCCACCATCTCGAGCAGCGCCGCCAGTTTGCTGTCGTCCTGACTGGCGCGATAGAGCGCCACGTGCATGTTGTGGACGGCATCGTCGGTAAGCGCCAGCTCACGGCAGGGGAAGATCTCGATGCTGTCCTCGTTGCCGATGGTTTGGCCCGTGGAGCTCACCATGCGGCGGATGCGGTCAATCTCGTCGCCAAAGAACTCGATGCGCACGGGCGCCTTTTCCTGTGCGGGGAACACCTCGACGGTGTCGCCGTGCACGCGGAACAGACCGGGCGCATCGGCGGCGCCGGCATTGGTGTAGCCCATGCCCACCAGGCGCTGCGGCACCTCGTCAAAAGGAATCTCCTCGCCCACCGCAAAAGTGGTGGACTCCCAATAGCGACTCTCGACCGGCGGTACGCAGCGCAACAGCGCACGGGCCGAAGCGACCATGATGCAGTTGTCCCCGCGCACGATGCGCCCCAGAGCCTCGCAGCGCTGCGCCACCACGGCGTCGTCGGGCGCCTGCTCGCGCCACGGATAGTCCTTGCGCTCGGGAAAACGGCACACATGCGCCAAGCCCACGTAGGCGGCAAGGCTGCGCGCGGCGCGATCGGCCGCGTCCTCGCCGCTCACAATGTAGGCCGTGGGGCGCGGACGGCGCGCAAACTGGGCGGCCGCCATGAGCGTACGGCCCGACTGCGACACGGCCAGCGTCACGTCCTCGCCGGCATCGAGTCCGGCCTCGACGGTCTGCAGCGCCTCGGCAGTGTAGAGCTGCGCGGCTATACGGTGAATGAGCATGTGGTCCTCCGGCATCGCAACGCCAAAAGCCCGCCGGGGCAGGCTCGGCGGGTCGTACATCAAAACTATTGATTGTCATGGTAACGCATGGGGCGGACTCCGGCTCAAGGGCAAACCCAGCCCCGCAAAAAACGCCAGACGGAGATGCGTTCCGCCCTACCCCGCTACGCGCACGCTGGGGCACAAATCTGCCAGCGGACACTCGTCACACTTGGGTTTGCGGGCGTCGCAGATCTCGCGGCCAAAGGTGATCCACTGATGGTTGACCGACTCCCAATACTCGTGCGGCAAAATCTTGAGCAGATCCTGCTCGGTCTTGAGCGGTTCCTTGGCATGCGTCTTGGGACTCAGCATCAGGCGGTGCGCAATGCGGTTGACGTGCGTGTCCACCGCAATGCCCTCTACGATGCCATACCCCACGTTGAGCACGATGTTCGCCGTCTTACGTCCCACGCCCGGCAGCTTCACGAGTTCCTTCATGTCGGCCGGCACCTCGCCGCCATAGTCGGCGACGATCATCTGCGCGGCCTCGACGGCATGCTTGGCTTTGCTCTTGTAGAAGCCGAGTGACCTGATGGTGTCCGCCACGTCAGCTACGCTCGCCCCGGCCATGGCCTCGGGCGTGGGCCACTGGGCAAACAGCCGCGGCGTCACCTTGTTGACCTGCGCATCGGTCGTTTGTGCCGAGAGCAGCACCGCGATCAGCAGGCGGAAGGGATTCTCGTGGTCCAAAAAGCACTCGACCGGGCCATAGCGACGGTTGAGGCGCTCACACACCTCGATGGCGCGCTCGCGCTTGGCGGCATTGGTCTCGCGTGGCATAACGACTCCTCGGCTCAACGGCACAATAAACTTATGGGCACAATTGTCCCACGTCCGAGACGCTTACGCCTCCAAGAATGCGCCGGTCTGGCGGCCCCACAGGCTCGCGTACTCGCCACCCGCCTCGACAAGCTGCGCATGCGTGCCGTCCTCGACAATCTCGCCGTCCGCCAGCACCACGATGCGGTCGAGCGAGGCCACGGTGGACAGGCGGTGCGCCACCACAATGGAGGTACGTCCACGCATCAGGTTTTCGAGCGCCTCCTGCACCAGCGCCTCGGACTCGCTATCGAGGGCAGAGGTCGCCTCGTCGAGCACTAGAATCGGCGCGTCGGTTAGGATGGCGCGGGCGATAGCCACGCGCTGACGCTGGCCGCCCGAGAGCTTGACGCCGCGCTCACCCACCATGGTGTCAAAGCCACGGGGCAATCGGTCGATAAACTCCAGGGCATTGGCCAGGCGCGCGGCCTCGCGAATCTGCTCATCAGTGGCGTTGGGACGACCGTAGACAATGTTTTCGCGAATGGAGCGGTGGAACAGCAGCGCCTCCTGCGGCACGTAGGCAACCTGGCGGCGCAGGCTTTGCTGCGTGCAGCGCGAGACATCCTGACCGTCCACGAGCACGCGGCCGCCCTGAACATCGTCCAGGCGCAGCAGCAGCTTGGTGAGCGTCGTCTTACCCGAGCCCGATTTGCCCACCAGGCCCACGCGCTGGCCCGCCGCCACATGAAGTGTCAGGTCATCGAACACGTTCTCGCCCGCCGCAGCGTCACGGTACGCAAAGCTCAGGTGCTCAAAATCAATCGCGCCCTCGCTCACCTTGAGCTCGGGGGCATCCGGGTCGTCTGTCACCAAGCGTGGCTCGTCCAGCACGCGCGTCATCTCGGCCGCATCGCCCAAAGCGCGGTTGATGCGCTGCATCATGGAGCTTACGTAGTTCAGGCGCATGGTGAGGTTATAGGTGTAGGTAAAGATCATGACGAGCGAGCCGGCCGAGATGCCAAACCACGCATTGCCGCCCGCCACGAACACACTCACCACGGCCATGGTGATGACGATAAGGCCCGAGGTCGTAAAGTTTCGCTGCATCATGGCGTGCATCGAGACCGTCTCGGCGTCGCGCGCGGCGCGATCGGCGGTATCGAACAGGTCGCGCTCAAAGTCCTCGCGCCCGCAGGTCTTGACGGCCAGGATGTTCGTGACCGCGTCAGACAGGACACCCGAGAGCTTGTTTTGTGCAGCAGACGTCGCAGCCGAAAGTGGCATGATACGTTTGTACATAAGCCAGACAAACGCAATGTAGACGGCCATGATGCACACCAGGATCACGGTAAATGTGGGCACCACCGGAGCGAGCGCCGCCACCGTGCAAATGACCGAGGTGATAGTGGGGATGAGCGAATACACCGTCACGTCCACCAGACCCGTGTAGCCGCTCATAAAACGGCTTGTTTGGCTGACGAGCGATCCGCCAAAGCGGCTGGTGTGGAATGTCATGGATTGGTTGGAGAGCGTGTCGAAGCACAGACGCGCCAGGTGATAGTTGCCCGCAATCTCGAGCTTGTAGACGGTGTAGTCCTGCAGCTTGGAGAGGATTTGACCCACCAGGTTAACGAGCACGAGCGCCAGGATATAGGGGCCGAAGACCTCAAACACCTGGTCACCCGCCACGGGACCGGCTTGAATGCGGTCGACAATGAGGGCCATCACATAGGTATTGGCAAACGTCAGCAAAAAGATGTAGCCCGCCGACGAGAGCACCGAGAGAAAGACAATCAGCGGCTGCGTGCGCGTGATATCCCAAAACCGCTGCAGCGTGCGGCGCACGGTGGAGCGGCTGAGCGGGCTGGTGCTTCTCTGAGACATGGGCTTCCTTTCGCGTCTGATAGGGCGAAAGGCCATTGTTGCACATTAAAGTGCGCTTTAGGCAAGTGCGATGCGAAAAGCACCCGCGCCCTGCGCCTGCGCAGGCGCCCCGCCGTCAAGTGCCGCTAGTCCTCGTCTTCTTGGTCTGCGAGCAGGCCCGCGGACGTGAGCCCCAAGACCTCGTCGGCCTCCTTGGCGTCTTCCAGCGCGTCGATGTCCTTGAGTTTGCGCTCCATGACGTTGGTGCGCGTGGTAATGATGCCCTCGACCGTTTTGCCCGCGGTCTCGATCTGCTGCTGGGCGCGGCGCAGCGCCGCCTGATAACGCGGCAGCTCGGCCTTGACGGCGGAGAGCACGCGCAGTACGTCGTCGGTACGTTTTTGCAGCCTAAACGTCTGGTAGCTCATCTGCAGGCTGTTGAGAATGGCGGCCATGGTGCTGGGGCCGGCAACGTTGACGTGATAGTCGCGGCCCAGGGTCTCGATAAGCCCGGGGCGACTGACGACCTCGGCATACAGGCCCTCAAACGGCACGAACATAATGCCAAAGTTGGTGGTCGCGGGTACGCTCAGGTACTTTTCGCAGATGTCCTTTGCCTCGCGCTTCACCATCATATCGAGCGCCTTGCGCGCAGCGGCAACGGCCTCCGCGTCGCCCGACTCCTGCGCGTCGAGCAGGTGCTCGTACGCGTCGCCCGGAAACTTGGAGTCAATCGGCAACAGCACGGGATCGCCCTCGTCCACCGGCAGCTTGACGGCAAACTCAACGCGTTCCGAGGCGCCGGGCTTGGTGGCGACGTTTTCCAGATACTGGTCGGGCGTGAGGATGTCCGCCAGGATCGCGCCCAGCTGCACCTCGCCCAAAATGCCACGCGCTTTGACGTTGCCCAGCACGCGCTTAAGGTCGCCCACGCCGGTGGCGATAGACTGCATGTCGCCCAGGCCCTTGTACACGGCCTCGAGCTGGTCGCTCACCTGCTTAAACGATGCCGACAGGCGATCGTTGAGCGTACGGGAGAGCTTCTCGTCCACCGTCGCACGCATCTGATCGAGCTGCACGTTGTTGTCTTTGCGGATGGCGCCCAACTGGGCATCGACCGTCTCGCGCACCTTGTCCAGGCGGTGCTCGATGCCTTCGCGGTTGGCGCCAAGCTGTTGGGCCGTCTCGCGGCGCAGGTCATCCATACGGTCACCCGCCTGCGAGAACTCGCGCGCAATGGTCAGGTAGCGCTGCTGCTCTACGGCGGCGTCGGTCGTCTGCTGCTGCGCGATAGCATTGGCCGTGCGGCGGGTTTCGGCCAACGCGACGTTCAGGGTGTCGAGCGTGCTGTTGGCCTGCTCGAGCGCTGCCAGCGTTTCCGCGCTACTGTCGCCACGCTCCCACAACTCGGCACGCAGGCTCTTGAGCTGGAGGGCGCAAGCCACAGCAACCCCCACCGCCACCAAGGCGATCACAACAAGCACAATATCAATAGCAGACATAAACTCCGCCCAACAAACCCAATCGAGCACCAATCAAAGCCGCGATCAATCTTACCCTGTCAAACGCAGTTCATGTCCAATCGAGCGCAGACAAGTTACCTTTGCGCTATGGGTGCTGGTCCGCTAGCTCTCCCAGCTGGCGCGGATGGTTGCTGCGACATCCCCCAAGCGCTGACCAAGAGCTGCCAAGTGCTGAAGTACCTCATTGGGCGAGGCGCCGTTGAGGATGCACGTGAGGGCATATGAGGCCAAGAAGATTGTCGCGAGCCCCATCGGGATCAGCACGATCATCGCCAGCGTACGCAGGCGCTGGGCCCAGAGACGGTGACGCGCACGACGTTTATCGAACGCGAGCTCCTGCGCATATGAATCCTGCTGTACGGAATAGGCCTCTGGCGCCGAGTCACACCCGGGCACAGCTGCAGGTACAGCAGCGGGCACGACATTTTGCGCAAAGGGCTGGGCTGCCGCCCCTTGCATTTGCATCTCCATGAGTCGTTGCTGCTGACGCAGCATGCGCTCAGCTTGTTGCTGCGGAGTCTCAAGAAACAGATCCATGCTGGCCTCCAAAATCGGAGCATTCGATGCTTACGACCAGCATCCCGCACCGCCATGACCGCGACAACGCAATCGCCGGCAATAGCCACAAAGTTTCTTTTGCTCAAAAGCCGTCGAAAAGCCCAACAACTCCCCTACCAGCACTTTCTCTGAGCTTTTTTCGCCAGCAATCTTTTGGCCTTCCACTCTTACGCCAACTGACCAAAATCTAACCAAAAACTTGACGAAAATTGTGAAGACAGGGACCCCACACAAAAACGTGCCGCCCCAAAAGGGGCGGCACACAAACCAATCTATTAGCCAAAACTCGCTGGCAAGCTCGCGCCGTCAGACCCGCGGCGTATGCCTTTGCCTCGCGCGACCCTGCGAAGCCGTGAGCGAGAGGGAAAGGGATGCGCCGCGGGTCTGACGCCCGGAGCGGTAAAGCCAGCAGTTGCCCCGCGCTCCGCAGCTGGTGAAAGCAGATTACATGCCCGCGAGACCTCGAGCTGCGGTGGCACACATAAACGCCAGGACTAGGATCACGAGCGAGCCCGCGATGTCTGCCAGCACACCCATTGCACGGCGCTCAAATAGCCAGCTCTCAAAGTGCGGGGCAACGTTGCGCCAAACACGCCACAACAAGATACCCATGCCGATGACGCCGGGAATATTGAGCAGCAAAATCTCGGAGCACAAGAGGCCAATCAGGTTTCCGGCGGCAAAGCCCGCATCGCCCTCGCAGTATTTGCGATAAATCATGTACAGCATGTACGCCACAAACGGCTGCAGGCACGCAGAGATAAACGTAACCACCATCGAGGGGTCCTGAGAAAAAACATCGGTGAGCTTATCCACGCTCGCGGCATCCTTAGAGGCCAGGAACAGGCCAATGACCACCACAGGCACCACGCCCAAGATGACCTCGACCATCGTAAACAGCTTGGCGGTCAAATCCTCACTAGCAGAATTCAGATGCGGCGCCCACTCAGGATGGGCATGCGCGCCGACCTTCCTGTCCTTCTCGGCACGATCGGCCTTTTTACCCCCAGGAGCCCGACGACCAGGATCCTTGCGAGTCCCCACCGCAGCCACCCGAGCCCGAGACTTCTTGCCCATACAAAAACACCCCATCAGGTAGTAGATAAACTAAAAGTCGCTACCCAGTGTACCCCACCCATGAACGGTGCCGTCCCAACCACTCCCCATACAAAAACGTGCCGCCCCAAAAGGGGCGGCACACAAACTACTAATCAGCTTTTCAGTAACGAGCACGCGACGACCCAACGCCGGGGCGCGGGGCGGAGAGATGCCTTTCCCTCGCGCGACTCTGCGAAGCCGTGAGCGAGAGGGAAAGGTATCTCCCCGCCCCGCGCCCCGCAACTAGCATCACGCGCTAGTAGTTCACCACCCGCTCCTCAAAGTACGCCTTCGGGTGGTTACACACCGGGCACACCTCGGGCGCCTCGGCACCAACGTGCAGGTGCCCGCAGTTCAGGCACTTCCACACCTTCACGCCCTCGCGCTCAAACACCTCGCCCGACTCGATGCGCTCGACGAGTTTGTTGTAGCGCTCCTCGTGGGCCTTCTCGACGGCGGCGACACCACGGAACTTCTCGGCGATCTCGACAAAGCCCTCCTCCTCGGCGGTCTTGGCAAACTCGTCATACATCGTGGTCCACTCGTAGTTCTCGCCCGCGGCGGCGTCGCGCAGGTTGTCCAGAGTGCCCGGAACGGCGCCGTCGTGCAGATACTTAAACCACAGTTTGGCGTGCTCGGACTCGTTGCCTGCGGTCTCGGCAAAGATGTTCGAGATCTGAACGTAGCCGTCCTTCTTGGCCTTGGATGCATAATAGCGATACTTGGTGTGTGCCTGGGACTCACCGGCAAAAGCGGTCTCGAGGTTCTTCTTGGTTTGGGAATTCTCAAAATCCATAGGTGTACTTCCCTTCAACGCATGCCGCCCGTAGGCTTCGAGCGGCCTCGTCTTTAGGATGCCCTCATGTCGGAAATCTAAACCTTACAATCCTGTTCTTCAGATTTCCACGGGCTAAATGCTCAGCCAGCGATCGCCCTCGGCTCGGCAAAAGCCCTCACGCTCCAGGTCGGCCAGAATGCCCGCGACAAGCTCGCGCTCGACCGGCCCGCGCCCAGCCGCCGCTTCCATATCGTTAACGCCTGTAACAGCTTCATCAACCGTAATGCCCGCAGGCTGCCCATCGCGCGCCGCCAGCAGCATGCGCACAATGTGGGCGCGCTTTTGGCGACGCGAGCCCTCAAACTTTGATTGACGGCTATAGCCCGCCGAGCGCCTGGACGGATTGGGCAACGTCTTTTTTAGATATGCGCCGTAATCCAGCAACGCGTAATACCACGCGCGCGGCGTGTCGGCATCATCGAGCGGCACGGCAAAGGGAGCGATCTCGTCGGTCGCCGCACCGGGGGCCGCCGGACAGGCCGCCTGAATCAGCGGCACCAGCTCGCGGTCGGGAACAGCCGGTACATCGGGAAAGAAGTGATGCAGAAAGACCGTGCGCACGTTGGTCTCCAGATACACGCCTGGAAGGTCAAACGCAAACGACCGGATACCTTGCGCCGTTGCCGGGCCAATACCAGGCAGAGCGACCAAGTCACGCGTCTCACGCGGAAACTCACCGTCCCAGTCCTCCACAACGCGCTGAGCGGCCTTGTGGAGCGCCAGAGCGCGTCGGTTGTAGCCCATGCCCTGCCAAGCGTCCAAAACATCGGAAGGCGCGGCTTGGGCAAGCGCCTGCACGGTCGGAAAGCGATCGAGCCACGCCGGCATACGCGTCTCCACGCGTGGCACCTGTGTTTGCTGCAACATGACCTCAGAAAGCCAAATGATGTACGGATCGCGCGTGCGGCGCCACGGAAGGTCGCGATAACGCAGGACCCCTTCCGAACGAATCATCGAACGAAAGGGGTCCTGAATCATATCTATGCTCCTTATGCGGCGCTATTCCTCCCGGCATGTATACGCACAGGTGGCGTACTCGGGAAACGCTTCGCGGTCGGCGAACTTGGGATCGACGGCCGGGAACTGGCGGTGAGCGACGATGTCGCCGAGCGAAACGGAATCGAGGTAGTCGCGCATCAACGCTTGAGCTCCGGCCCACAGGGGATGATAGCAGCACGTGCCCATGCGCGCACAGTCGCCATCGGGTGCGGTGCAATCATTCATAACCATAGGGCCCTGAACGGCCTCGACGACCTGACGAATGGTGACGTCGTCCGGACTGACCTTGAGACGCATGCCACCGTGGACGCCACGCAGGCTCTCCACAATACCGGCCTGGACCAAACCGTGCTGAATCGAGCGGGCAAACGAATACGGAACATTGACCTCTTCGGCAGCGGTGCGAACAGAAAGCAAACGCTCCGGATCCTCGGCAAGCATCGCCAGCATACGAAGGGCGTAATCAGTCTTCCTCGATATGTCCATTTTTCCCCTTTCAAGGAATACGAACAGCTCGAACGAGCTCCGGGGCCGAGCTTGTGTCGAGACGCTAAATGACCGCTAGGACATCCAAATGGTAAATCGGATATCCACTGAGTGCCGCGCTTGGAGCGAAATGCATCAGATGCGGCCTACAGTGCAATTTAGTATAACCTAACCCCCTGTCTCGTTGAACAGGTGTTGCGCAACAAAGCTGTTGTTTAGACAGATATGCTTATTAGATTTTACTTGCGTTCCCGAAGGGGCGGGGATTCTGGGCGAAGATGCGCCAGGGCGATCGTTCTATCGAAACAAAGTGCATCAAACGCAAAAAGCCACGTCCGAAGACGTGGCTTTAATTGCGTTGGCGGGAAGTACGGGGCTCGAACCCGCGACCTCCGACGTGACAGGCCGGCGCTCTAACCAAACTGAGCTAACTCCCCAGGCAGGCGTTCGCGTTTGTTTCCGCTCGCGTGCGCTGCGGGGATTAGTATACACAGAAGTCTGTCCGGCGCGCAACAACTTTTTTGAAAAAATTTTTGGGGCCATCCGGGAGGGTCTCCGGGGCTGGGGGCGGGGGTTAAGTTTGCTGCTCTACAGTCCTGCGCAAGACGGAAAGCACATTAAGTGCTTTCCTTTGCGTGCGGAACTCGCGACAAACTTAACCCCCGCCCCCAGCCCCGGAGACCCTCCCTGCCGTCACATTATTCAACCAGTTTTGCGGGCGTGCGCCGCTGCGCGGCTAGCCCGCGTGCTTCCCGGCGGGGTTGGTCTGATTGTTCTGGTTGGACTTCTGACTTTGGCTCAAAGAAAAACGGGAGATGCGTTGTGCATCCCCCGTTTTTGTTGCGGTTAGTCCAAGTCAATAAACTTAGTGGTCAGTATCTTGCCGTCTTTGACGAGCATTCTGGCCATGGTGGGGCCTCGGCTGCCTCTGGGGTAGCTGGCGCTGCCCGGGTTGAGGACTAGGCAGCGGCCCACTTGGGCTTCTTTGGTTACGTGGGTGTGGCCGTTGATGGCTACGTCCACGGATCCCACCGGAAGGTCTTCGCGGTAGTGGGCTACGGCGAATTTGAGGCCTTCGTAGGTAAAGAGCGCCAGGCGATCCACATCGGGGCCGTAGTCGCGGTAGTAATCGTTGTTGCCCAGTACGGCCCGCACGGGGGCGATGGTGCATAGGTGCTCGTAGTCCATCTCTGACGTAAGGTCGCCGGCGTGGATGATCAGGTCTGCGCCCTCAAGCTCGTCCAGGAGCGCAGGCGATAAATAGCCGTGGGTGTCCGAGATGATGTCGATGCGCTTGGCGCTTGCACTGTTCATGGGATCCCTTCCGCAAAAAACGATTCGGCAGATACATACAAAAAAGGCCCCACGGCTCCGCAGACGATGGGTCTACAGGGCTGCGGGGCCAGTGTGCTAGAGACTCAGGGCCTTCTTGAGCGGCACGACGCGGCGGCGCGAAACCGGCACGCGTTCGTCGACGCCCGTAATGCCCAGCTGGATGGCGCCCGAGGGCACCGTCTCGACGTCCGTAACGCACGCCAAGTTGACGATATAGCGGCGGTGAACACGGAAGAAGCCAAAGTCGCAGAGCTTGGCCTCAAACTGCGCCAGCGAGGTCGTCGACAAAAAGCGATCATCGACGGTATAGATGCAGGAGTAATCGTCCTTGGCCATGATAAAGCGAATGTCGTCCACGGGAATGAGCACCTTGCGGCCACCCTTTTCCACCGGGATACGCTCGATGGTCACCTTGCTGTCCGTAACCGGCTTGGCGCGTTGCATGACCTTCTCGATCGCGCGATCCAAGCGAGCTTCCTCGACCGGCTTCATCAGATAATCGACGGCATCCACGTCGAATGCCTCGACCGCATGGTCGCTATACGCAGTCACAAACACGATCGCCGGCGGATTTTTGAGCTTATGCAGCGCCTCGGCAAGTTGCAGGCCCGAGGCACCGGGCATCGAGATATCGAGAAACACGACATCCACGCGACTTTCCATAAGCATCTCGATGGCGGAGCGGACGCTCGACGCCTCCGTGATCGTGCCGATCTTGCCCGTTTGCTCGAGCAGGAAGCGAAGCTCCGAGCGAGCCGGCGCCTCATCATCCACAATCATCGCACGCAGCATAGGGATAAAACCTTTCGTCAACTAACTACGCCGGGCATCCGTCGCATGACGTTGAGCCCGTAGCCTTTTATTTTACTCTTGAATGTCAAAGATGCTCTCTGACAAATCAAGATGAAGGAGCACTTTGGTGCCCTTGCCCGGCGCCGATTCGACACGCGTATAGGAGTGCGGCCCATAAAAGCGATGGATGCGCTCCGAAATATTGTGCATGGCCACACCGGCGCCGCCACCCTGGGGAGAGCTGGCGTCGGGACGGGCAGAGCGCTCGTCAAACAGTCTGGCGGCGGTACCCTCATCCATGCCCACGCCATTATCGGCCACGGCAATCAAGATTGCATCCTCGCCGTCTTGGTGAACGGTCACGTCGATCCTCAGGGCGTCGTCATCGCCCATACCATGACGTACGGCGTTCTCGACAATCGGCTGGATCACGAACGCCGGCACCAGCGTATCTTCCACGTCCTCGGACACATCGAACGTCGCAAGCACGCGGTCCTCGCCAAAGCGGGCCTTCTCAAAGGTAAGGTAGCGCTTGGTCTGTGCGACCTCGCGCGAGACCGGAATAAGCGATCCCGAGTTGTCGAGTGTAGCACGATAGAACGATGAGAACTCACGAAGCAGTTCGCGGGCCCGCAGCGGGTCGGTGCGCGTAAACGATGCAATGGTGTTCAGCGTGTTGAACAGGAAGTGCGGGTTAATCTGCGCCTGCAGCGCACGCACCTCGGCGCGCGCCGTGAGTTCCTTTTGCACCTCGAGCTCGTGGATGGCGAGCTGCGTGGACAAGATCTCGGCAAAGCCCGAGGCAAGCGCATACTGGGTACGGTCGACGGCGCGCGGGGTCTTGTAGTAGAACTTGAGCGTGCCGACGGTACGATCGCCCACCTTGATGGGGGCGATAATGCCGGCGGGAACTTGGTTGTGCGAGCCGTCCGAGCCCACGACATCCACCATACGGTTGAACGACTGCACGATGCCATGTTCGATAACGTAGCGTGTGGCAAGCGTGTGGATGGGAGTATCGGGCAGCAGCTTTTCCTCGAACTCGCCCGCGCAGGCCAGCACGTTGCCCTCATCGGTGATGGCAACGGTCATGGCACGTGTCTCGGGCAGGATACGCCGGCACACCAAAAGCGCCGATTCCTGCGTCAGACCGCCCTTAATGTCCTCGAGCATGGCCGAGGCAACCGAGAGCGTCTCCTCGGTGTACTGGGAGCGTACCGAATCGGGATTGAGCGTCAAAAAGATAAAGATGCACAGGAAGATGCACAGCAGCGCACAGGCAATCACCGTAGCAATCGGTTCAATGCCAGTCGCCAGGGCAAAGATAAAGTACGCCAACACGCAAACGGCGCAGACAACGGCGATGATGCGGAAGATTGAAATTGAATTATCGCGCTGGGCGCGGCGGTCGATCATTCAGCCCCCTCCAGGATGCTAATCAGTTGTGCGTCGCGCCAAAGTTCGTCCATAATCTTGGGCCAGAAACTCTGAAAACGCAGGTAGCTTGCGGCGTTTTGGCGGGCATAGGTCTTGGCCTCGTCAATACCATGACGCCAGATGCGCAGATACCCCTCGTGCTCGCGGGTAAACATGCTGCGAACCATGGCGGTCTTGCGTACGCGGTCGTCAAGCTCGCGCGAAATCCACGGACCCGGATAGGGCATGAGTGATGCGGCCGTAACCGGAATGAGCTCCTTTTGGTGTGCAGCGAACGTCAGCTTGGCCCGCTCGTAGTACCAACGGTACACGTCCTGCATAAAGCGCGGCGAGCGCTTCTCGGACTCGGGCGGCAGGTGGCGCACGGCCCACTCGTTATCGAACCACACGTCATAGCCGAACATGCGCATGTTAAACAGGTAGTCCAGATCCTCGCCGCGGGTGATAAACGGGTCGAAGGCCACGCGCGTAAAGGCGCGGGCGTGCAGGGCCATCAGGCCGCCGCACACGTAATTGGAGCGCGAGATGCGGGTGCCCGAGAGCGCCTTTTTCATCCAGCGATTGAACTCGATACGCTTGGTCCACCAGCGATGGCAAATGCCCGCTTTGTCCGTGGGAGCCAGCGGCGACCCGTCGCGATCATAAAAGTATCCGCTCTTGACTAAAATCGGCAGGCTCTGACGCGTCTGCTGGCCCAGCGCATAGGTCGCACGCTTCATAAAGTCGGCATCGATGACGGTCTCGTCGTCATCCAAAAACACAACCGCGTCGTGCCCCAGCACCGCCGCGCAGGCAAGGCCCATGTTGCGGATGGCACCGTAGCCGCGCAGGCTCACGCACTCGCCCGAGCCCTTGGGCGCAATCTGTGCCACGCGGTCGGCAACACGCGAAGCCTGAGTATTGGTAACGACGGTGACCTTAAGTGTGGGATGCGCATTAACGATTTCGTGCACGCGATGGGATACGTCGGCCGTGGCAGAAACCGGACAGACCACCAAGAGAATGATGCGCGGAATGTCGCGCACCTGTTCGAGTGAAGTCAGGCAGCGATCGAGTTCCGGGTTGGCGGCATTGAGCGACGTCGAGTGATCGTAGGTGCCGGGAGCGTTTGCTTGGGTATCATCGCCCGCCCAATATGTTGGGATCACAACCGTGGCGTTCATACCTTTACCCTCCTTGCAACACAAAAACGGGGCGCCGCCAAACACAGGCGACGCCCCGCGACCTAGCTGATTCCATCATACCCACTTGGGCTAAACATTGCTCGGAAGTCAGAATGATTTATGCGGCTACTTCCAAAAGAGTACTGCAGATAGGCACAATTGCTGTACTGAGCCCGGTTGCCTTACGCCGCCGCCTGAGTCATGCGGGACAGGCGGACCAGCAGCATAAAGCCAACAACCAGCAGCACGCCAATGGAAAGGACGCCCAGCGACGGGCTGCCGGTCAGCGAGGTGACGACCGACACTAGAAAGGTGCCCATGACGCTTGCATAACGACCAAAGATGTCAAAGAAGCCATAGTACTCGTTGGATTTTTCTTTAGGGATAATGCGGCCAAAGTAGCTACGGCTGAGCGCTTGCACGCCGCCCTGGAACAGGCCGACCATAATGGCAAGCACCCAGAACTCAAAGGCGGTCTTTAGGAAGAACGCGGCGAACAGCACAATGCCCATGTAGGCGGCGACCGCCACCAAGATCATATTGAGCGTGCCCACGCGTCCGGCGAGCTTGCCGTAGATGATGGCGGACGGAAAGGCCACAAACTGCGTGACGAGCAGCGCCAGCACCAGCTGGGTCGAATCGATACCCAAAGCCGAGCCGTAGCTGGTTGCCATGGAAATGACCGTGTGCACACCGTCGATGTAGAAGAAGAACGCGATCATGTAGACCAGCACGGTCTTGTTGTGGGCGATCTCGCGCATGGTGTGTCCGACCTCGGAGAACACACCGCCCACGATGTGGCCGATGGTGTCCTGGGGACCGCGCTCGCGACCGTACTTTTGCTTATAGGTGCGAATGAGCGGCAGGGTAAAGATGAGCCACCAGGCACCGGTGATGATAAACGACAGACTCGTTGCCAGCATGGTGGGGACGCCAAGAGCGGGGCCACCCATGATAAGCGCCAGGCAGATGATGAACGGCACGGTGGAACCGATGTAGCCCCAGGCATAGCCCGAGCTGGACACGGCGTCCATGCGCTCGTCGGTGGTAATGTCGGGCAGCATGGCGTCGTAGAACGTCATGGAAGAGTTAAGGCCGATGGTGCACAGCACGTACACGGTCAAAAATGCCATGGCGGACATTGGGATAGCCTGCGCCAGGCAAAGGACCAGGCCCGTGAGGAAGAAGCCCAAGAAGAACTTGATCTTGTTGCCGGCGTAATCGGCAAGCGCGCCCAGAATGGGCATGAGCATGGCAATGACCAGCGAGGCAATCGTCTGCGCGTTGCCCCAAGCGACCACCAGGTCTGCCGAGGAAGCACCGGTATTGATGGCATTAAAGTAGATGGGCACCACCGAGGTATTGAGCAGCACGAGGGCCGAGTTGCCCACATCGTACATAACCCAGTTACGCTCGAGCTTGGTGTATTTCATGGACAGGGCCCCTTCGTATTCGCCCGATATGCAGTTAGTTCATCGTACCCCAATTGTCCAGAGGCGCCGGTAAGGATTCGGCAAAGGGGCACGCACGAGCCCTACTCCTCGCGGTCGAACTCCTCGTCGGCGCCGAGCACGCGACCGCTGTAATTGACATGGTTGGTCACGGCTTCCATATCGCCGGTCTCGATAAAGCGGGCGACCGTGCACTCGTAATCGACCAGCGCGCGGTCAAAGACCTCGGGGAAACTCTCGTTCGAGACCTCGTCGGTAAAGGGGTTCTTCCATGCCAAGTGGCCCAGGTTGCCGGTACGCTCGGGCAGCTCGGTCGTCACACGGTGCGCAAGGCCGTCGAGCAGCGAATAATCGTGCACCAAGCCCTCGATCAGGGCAATCGCGCGCGTCTTGGCCGAACCGGCCGGCTCGATAGTGCGGTAGAGCAGCTGCATGTCGGCTACGGCGCCGGCGTACTCCCCCGCCGGGATATCGATACCGTACACGCGCCCGGCGACGTAGCTCATCAGCACGCCGGCAACACGATTGATGCGGTCGGTCGTAACGATCTCGCCCGCCGGCGGATAATCCTCGACCGTTGCCCCATCGCGCTTGAGCTGCAGCATCAGCACGTCCAGGTCGCTTTCGAGCACGGCGTGAACTTGGCTGCCCGAAGCCTCGAGCTCGGGATCGGAGTCCACAATGCCAAACTGCTGCTCGTAGACAAAGGGGTGGGCATTGCGGTCGAGCACATAGTGCGACAGCAGGCCCAGCGCAAAGGCGCGACCCAGGTTGGCATCGCGCGGTTGCAGGTGCGACACGCCGTCGCGCAGACACGATAACTGGCGCGACATACGCGAGCGGTGCATGACCTGAGCAAGCAACGTGCAATCGGAAACGCGCGGCGTGAGCATGTGGAAGAAAAACGGGTCGGGGCCCTGGTTGCCCAGGATAAAGGCAATACGCTCCTCGTCGGACGTGATAACGCCCTGCGGAAGACGGTCGATGCTTTCCTCGCCAAACAGATGATGCGTAATGAGCGCAGGCATAATGATCCTTTCGATTTCATTCGATGCCACCCATTATGCCCACCGCACGGTCATGCCAAACCCACGGCGGTAAACGACGGCACGCAAGCCTCTTACGCAAGTCCCAGGTGCGACTTGACCTCAGCGGCACGACGACGGGACACCGGCACCGTCGAGCTCACGCGGTCGAGCCTGAGCTCCATCAACCCCGTGGAGCCAATCTCAACATTGTGCACGTCTTCCAAATTGACCAGATAGCTGCGATGGACGCGGATAAAGCCCTCGGAGCCCAAGCGACGTTCGAGCGAAGAGATCGACTCATTAATCAGATATGTTCCCTCGGCGCAGACGGCGTTGCAAAAATCGGCACGCGCCTCAAAGTAGCAGACATCCGCCACGGGGATGAACACCTTTTTACCCCCGCGGTCCACCGTCAGGCGAAGGGGCTGGCGCGGGGTATGGACAGCGCGGCGAACACCCAGGGCGGTTTCGATCTTGTCGAGCGCCTTTGACAGGCGGGCATCCTCGACCGGCTTGACGACATAGTCGACAGCATCGAGGTTATACGCGTCGGCCGCGAACTCTGCAAACGCCGTCACAAACACCACCACCGGCGGCGTCTTTAGGTTTTGCAGGGTCTCGGCTAGCTCAATTCCCGAGCGGCCGGGCATCGTGATATCCAAAAACAGCACGTCGGGCTTGTTCGACAGAATCGACTCCACGGCCTCGGTGACATTGCCCGCCTCGGCAATCTGTCCCACACGTGCATCCTTTTCCAGCAGATAACGTAGCTCAGCCCTAATAGCAGGCTCGTCATCAACCACCAAGATGTTCCATCCCTCGGACATATGCGCTTCCCCTCTTTTTTCTCTCAATCCAACCGCGCGCTACACCTTCATCGGCGCCGGCTCATGCGGCTCGCCGTTCAGCTCGACGATGACCTGCGTCCCCACGCCCTCCTGGGACTTCACGCGCATGCCAGAATCTTCCCCGTAAAAGAAATGGATGCGCTGAAGCACGTTGAAGAGCGCCAGGCCGCAGCCTCGCTTGATGGAGCCGTCGGCGGTAATGCTCTCGGGCTCCTCTCGGCGATGCTGCTCAAACAGGTGCGCGCAGACTTCTTCGCTCATACCGATGCCGTCATCTTCGACGATGATCTCCAGACCGTCATCGGTCTCAAAAGCCCCAACACGAATAGAAAGCGGCTCGGTCTCGCGCTGCGCATGCTTGATGCAGTTTTCGAGCAGCGGCTGTAAGATAAACGGCGGCACCATGCTGTCGCGCACCTCAAAGTCGATGTCGACCGAAACGCGCAGACGGCCGTCGCCATACCGGGCCTGCATAAGATTGATATAACGAGTGCCCTGTTCCACCTCATGCTCGAGCGTGGTGAGCGTATCGGAGTCAGAAAGCGTCTGACGATAGTAATTGGAAAAGTCGATCAGCAGCGATCGCGCCTTGTCGGGCTCGGTTCGCACGAGCGACACGATCGTGCTGATGGTATTGAACAGAAAATGCGGGTCGACCTGCGACTGCAGGGCGCGCAGCTCCACGCGGGCCGTAAGCTCGTCCTGGCGCTCGAGCTCAAAGCTGGCGAGCTGCGTGGAAATGAGATCGGCAAAGCCCGAGGCTAACGCCGTCTGGCGCATATCGATGCTGCTCAGGCGGGGATAGTACAGCTCGAGCGTACCCACGCAATGCCCGCGCACGGTAAGCGGTGCGACAATACCGGCGCGCAGGCGGGGAAAATAGCCACCCGTCTCATTGGAGGTGTCACGCGAAAACACGCTCTGCTCGCCCGTCTCAATCACACTGAGCGTGGTCTCGAGCACGACCGGGGTGCCGGCGGGACACTTTGTCGAATCCTCGCCCCAACTTGCCAACACCTGCTTGCCGTCGGTGAAGCAGATGGCCGAGGCGATAGTTTCGGACAGAATGATTTTGGAGGCGCCCAGGGCAGCTTCGGGCGTAAGGCCACGCGACGTGTAGGCGAATATTTTTGATGCGATGGCGAGTGTACGGTCGGTTGCGCTCGATGTGAGGTCGTCGGGGACCACAAAGACATACGAGAAAAAGAAGCACAGCATGACCAGGCCGGCAATAACGACAACGCCCGGAACGGGATTGGGATTATCGGTTAAATCCCAGATAAGCAACAGGATAAGCGCCGGAACGACAACACCGAGCAGGATGGCCTGGACCACATGCTGGGCCGTACGAAAGACCTTGGTAGAGTTGTAGCTCTTGACCAGAATCAGCCTGTTTAAATCCACCGTCATCCCCTTTTATCTACCGCACCCATAGCAATAAAGAGGGCCGCAAGCGACCCTCTCCATTGCATTATGCAATCAAAAACTGTGTTTTACATCCAGCCATCGACAAACGGTATCTTAGGCGCTGTATTTGTTGGCCTCGCCAAAGGTGCCAGCCTCGACGATCCAGCCGTCCTTCATGATGACGTCCATGTTGTCGGTGTTGAGCACGTGGATGTCGGCGGCGACGTCACCGTTGACGACCAGCAGGTCGGCGCACTTGCCGGCCTCGATGGAACCGGTCTCGTCCTCGATGTGGCACATCTTGGCACCGTTGAGGGTGGCGCAGGTGATGGTCTCGACCGGGGTGAAGCCGATCTTGTCGACAAACTCGTACATCTCCTCGATGGAGCAGGTGCCGTACGGGGTGACGAAGGAGAAGGAGTCGGAGCCGATCGTCATGACGACGCCGCGCTTCTTGGCCTCGCGCAGGCAGTCGTAGTTGCGCTGCAGCTCCTTCTCGACCAGGGTGCCCTCGTACTTGTCGTGCAGCTCGGGGACGTAGACGGGCGGATAGGTGGCGTACCAGGTGGGCAGGAAGGCGATCGTCGGCGTGAAGAAGGTGCCCTGCTCGGCCATGAGGTCCATGGTGCGCTCATCGATATCGAAGCCGTGAATCAGCTGCTCGCAGCCAAAGCGGACGGAATCGTAGGCAGCGGCGTGGTTGTTGTAGCAGTGGCTCCACACGGGGATGCCGACCAACTTGGCCTCTTCGATCACGGCCTGGATCTCCTCGGAGCAGTAGTGCTGGTCGCGACCGGAGTCCCAGCGCCAGATGCCGCCACCGGTAGCCCAGATCTTGATGGCATCGGGGTTCTCGCGCAGGCGACGACGGACGGCCTTGCGCAAATCCCAAGGACCGTCGACCTGGTCGCCCCAGGGATGCGATTCCTTGTTGAGCTCCTGGCTGCAGTGGTGGGAGTCACCGTGACCGGCAACACGGCAGAAGCCCAGGCCGGTGGCCAGAACGCGCGGGCCCTTAAAGACGCCCTTGTCGATGCAGTCACGGATCTGGATACCAAAGCGGCCGATCTCGCAGACGGTGGTGAGGCCGTGGGTGAGGCAGTCGTAGGCCTGCTTGACGGCAACGGCCTGCTTCTCGAGGAGCGGCTGCATGACCCAATCGGTGTCATCGTCGGTCAGGTTGCCCGAGAAGTGCAGGTGGGTGTCGATCAGGCCGGGAAGGACGGTCTTGCCGGCGGCGTCGATAACCTCAACGCCCTCGGGAAGGTCCTGCATAGCACCGGCATACTCGATCTTGCCGTTGTCGTCGACGAGAACGAGGGAGTTCTCGACCGGCTCGGCACCGGTACCGTCGATGAGCTTGCCGCCAACGATTGCATACTTAGTGGACATGGTTCCTCCTTATGGATCCATATAGTGGGCGAGGCCGTGTTGGGTTAAGGCCTCACAAAACTACCCAAGTGGTGCCGGGTTCGGTGCGCGGAAGAGAGGATCCCGCGCACCCGATCCGCCCCGGCTAGGCGCTACTTTTTGCGGGAATTGGTAAAGGCCATAAGAGCCAGGCCAATGGCCAGCCAGCCGATCACGATGCTCCACTCCACCATGTTGAGGGAGGCGGGAGAGAACGGAATCACGAGCAGCCCGATGATGACGGCGCAGGCAGCGACAGCGAGGCAGATGCCAAACTTGCCGCCGGGCACCTCGTAGGGACGAGGCAGGTCGGGCTCGGTGAAGCGCATGCGCAGGCAAGCGAGGGCGACCATGCCGCAGGAGAAGATGAAGGCGAGGGCCGACACGTTGGTCAGAGGAATGAGCATGTTCTTGCCCAGGAACGGACCGATGACGGTGATGACGCCCAGGACGACGCAGGCGAGCTTGGGAGCGCCGGACTTGGGATCGACCTCGGCGAACTTCTCGGGCAGCTGGCCCTTGCGGCCCATGGCGAGCATGATGCGGCTCGTGGCGCCGTAGAAGGAGTTCATCGGGCCCATGGGTCCAAGCGTGGCGATGACGAGCATGGCCAGGTACAGAAGCATGTTGATGCCCTTGAGGCAGGCAAGCGCGGGAACCGGGCTCTTAACAAACTCATGCCAGTCGAGGATGGTGCCGAACGAGTAGATGCAGACCATGTAGAAGCCGCCTGCGGCCAGCAGGGCTAGGGAGATGATCTTGCCGAACTTGTTCCAGTTGAGGCCCTCGGCTGCTTCCTCAGCCTGCTGAGGAATGGTGTCGAAACCGGCGTAGAAGAACGGGGTCAGAACCAGGACCGACACGATGCCGGCGAACAGGCTGGTGCCCTCGGTAGCGGGCTTGCCGCCACCAGCGCCGGTGACCTGGGAGAACACGGGCATGGCGTGTTCCGGCGAACCGGTGAACAGCGAGACGCCCATGGCGAGCAGCATGCCGCAGAGCAGGGCCTTGGTCAGGAAGGCCTGGAGCTTGGCGGCCGAGCTGGCACCGCGGAAGTTGAGGAAGATGACGTAGACTGCAAAGCCGAGCGCGATTAGCGTCGGGAACAAGTAAACGTCGGCGCCCAAGATGGTGTAGAGCTTGACGGCGCGCAGCCACTCAAGACCGGGCAGGCTGCCGAACATCTCGGACACGAGGGTCGAGATGGCGATGGCCTCCCACGGGCACAGGATGCCGTTGCCCAGGGCCAGGAGCCAGCCGGTGATGTAGCTCATCGTACGGCCAAAGCTACGATCGACATACTCGACGATGCCGCCCGAGATGGGGATAGCAGCCGTGAGCTCACCGAAAACAGCTCCGACGGGCACGAGGAAGATTGCACCCAAGAGGAATGCGATCATAGCGGGAACGGGACCGCCGCCCACGACCATCCAGTCGCCGACCTGCAGGACCCAACCAGTACCGATGATGGCACCGAAACCGATGGTGAAGAAGTTCCAGAGCGAAAGCGTTTTCTTCATGCCGCCGTTACCTTCGACTGCAACTTCTGCGTTCTTGTCCGCCATTGTTCCCCTCCTTTCCTTATTGACGCCTCTTTGGCGTCACCCCTTGCGCGGTCTGTTTTGCCGCGCGCTTTTATTTCGTGGCTTTAAGATACGGCCTTGGCACAGCAGCGCCGCTTGTGGCTCGACCGAAGGCAGAACTGCAAAACGAGCGGCGCCGTTTTTGGGACGAACGGCGGAAGACGTCATTCGTCTTGGACGCTTTCATCTTGTCTGCTTTTGAATACCTGTTGCCGTGACGCTTGGCGCGCGGCGCGGCAACGTTCATACCATTTGTCAGGCTTTTGGCGCACATACCCATGTGTCGTGCATCTTTTTATGTAGGATAGACAAGTTACACATGAGGCAAGGTGATTCGAATGGCATACGGATACAATGACGGCGACCAACGGCCACAAAGCGTGCGCCTTGCCGGCCGTACCACACCAACGCCCAGAAGCACCTCCGACAACGACAACCAGCAGCGCCCCCAAGAGCAGCCCGGGGCTTCTTCTCGGCAACAAAGCCGTACCGTGCAGCAGTCAGACCGCGTGAGCACGAGCGCACGCCAACGCCAGATCGACACATCGCAGCCACGCCGCTACGATTGCCGTACGACCGACTACTACGTTAAGCGCTCCTTTTCGCGACCTCAACGCAATCGCGGCAATTCCGCCCCTCGCCCCGCGTCGCACACCACAAGCCACGCACTTCCAGCCCGCCGCCTACGCCTTGCGCTTTGCTCCATTGCCGCCTGCCTCGTCTTTGTGTTTTTGGGATCCTGTATCTCGCACGGATCAGCCGGTCTTGAGCCCACTGCCGAGGACAAGCTGCTTAAAGCTCCCGTCGCGCCCGGTTACTCCTTTGCGTTCTCGACCCCACGCTCGCAATGGCAGGCCGGCACCATGCCCCACATCTACCAAATTGACCCCGCATGGTCGGAGCTGCCCTATGCCGGTGGCACTATTCGCGAAAACGCTTGCGGTCCCACCTGCCTCACCATGGTCTATATCTTTAAGACCGGCCATACCGATAAGACGCCGGTCGATATATGCGCACTGGCCGAAGCCGGCAACTACGCCCCCACCGGTGCCACCGAGTGGTCGTTTATGACAGGCGGTGCGTGGCAGCTGGGACTTAACGGAACGGAGCTCCACAACGATCGCGAATCGATTACCCAAGCACTTCGCTCGGGTGCGCCCGTCATCGCCGCAGTGCGCCCCGGCACCTTTACCAACGTGGGCCACTACATTGTGCTTTACGGTATTGACGACGCCGACCAGATTCAAGTCTTCGACCCCAACTCGGCCAGCCGCAGCGCCCGCCGCTGGGGCGTCGTAGAGGTCCTCAACGAAGTCGAAGCCATGTGGGCCTACTACTAGTCATTGGGCACTCATTGGGGACAGACTTGAATGAGTGGCCCCAGACTGCCCGGAGCCGCCGGCACGGAAGGCGCATCCCGCTTTGAAGTTCGATAGCGGGATGCGCTTTCCGTTAGCGGCCTGCTTGGGAAACTGAGAGCCACTTTTCGGCATATTTCCGGGATGCATTTTCCGGTTGAGGGCCTCAAAGGAAACTGCACCCGTTTTGGACTACTCATTTAAGTCTGTCCCCAATGACTAGGTGAATAGCAAAAGCCCCGCAGTCGGAGCGGACTGCGGGGCTCATGAAGAGAGGCTAGTTTGTGGGCGCTTTGCCTGGCGCCCACGAGAGAGGCAACAGAGTAGAGACTACTCGTGGATGCGGGTACCGGAGAGGCCGGCCATGGTCTCGGCGGCCTTGTCCAGAGCGCCGATGATGCAGGTGCGGCCCTTGCGGGAACGGGCGAACTTGATGGCAGCGCGGACCTTGGGCTCCATGGAACCCTTGCCGAACTGGCCCTCGTCGGCCAGGCGCTCGGCCTCGTCGGCGGTGAGGTCCTCGAGCTCCTCCTGGTTGGGCTTGCCGAAGTTGATGGCGACATGCTCGACGGCGGTCAGCAGGAACAGAACGTCGGCGTCGCAGTCCTCGGCCAGCAGCTCGCCGCCCAGGTCCTTGTCGATGACGGCGGGAACGCCCTTGTAGCAACCCTTGTTCTCGTAGTCGCGGACGACGGGGATGCCGCCGCCACCGCAGGCGATGACGATGAACTCGTTGTCGAGCAGGTTGAGGATGGAGTCAGCCTCGACGATCTTCTTGGGATCGGGGGAGGCGACGACGCGACGCCAGCCGCGGCCGGAATCCTCGACGAAGACCTTGGAGGGATCCTCGGCCATGAACTCCTTGGCCTGCTCCTCGGTGTAGAAGGGACCGATCGGCTTGGTCGGGTTCTTGAACGCAGGGTCGTCCGGATCGCACTCGATCTGGGTGACGACGGTGGCAGCGTGCCAACGCTTATAGCGCTTGTGCATCTCGCGGCCAATGCCCTGCTGCAGGTGATAACCAATGTAGCCCTGGGACATGGCGCCGCACTCGGGCAGCGGCATCTCGGGGGTACCGATGGCATCGTGGGCAGCGGCGAAGGCGTTCTGGATCATGCCGACCTGCGGGCCGTTGCCGTGGGTGATGATGATCTCGTTGCCCTGCTCGATGAGACCGAGGAGAGCGTGGGCGGTGTTGCTCACGGCCTCGATCTGCTCGACGGGGTTGTTGCCGAGGGCGTTGCCGCCGAGGGCGACGACAATACGATCGGGCTTGCCAAGAGGCTTAGACATTGCTGGAATCCTTTCTGTAAAAGGCCTACAACCCATTAATAACCCGCGTCCGTGCGATACGCGAGTTTATTAAGGTTTATATTCTCTTTATCGCTCATTTTATTCATTTTGAAAATAGCGGAACGGTGAACGGTCGTTTTTATCC
Source organism: Collinsella sp. AF14-35 (assembly GCF_003464565.1). Lineage (NCBI taxonomy): Bacteria > Bacillati > Actinomycetota > Coriobacteriia > Coriobacteriales > Coriobacteriaceae > Collinsella > Collinsella sp. AF14-35. Next base: position 43,680 of record NZ_QRZD01000008.1, on the reverse strand, counting down.
GCTCAGCGTACAGAACCCCAGCTCAGACATATCTACGCCATTTACGTGCAACTTTATTTAAATGCAGCGAGGATTATGTCGGATTATGCAAACTACATCTCTGCTAAACACAAAACGGACAGCGCAATATCTTACTCGCACTATACGAGATTCTATGCACTTATAAGTTGAGTATGCACCCCTGCAAAAACAAGGGGCTTTTCATCCAGCATAAGGAATAATCAATCGCGTCTCACCCTTCGGCAAGCGACCGAGAGCGAACTGCGGTTTGACCATGCGGGTCTGACCAAGGGTCCAAAAAACGAAATAGGAATATTGCTTTCGCTCCTCAAGCGTGATACTTTAGCCGAGTACAGCACGGGCTGGGGCGGCAGGCGTCTGTCGTGAAGTTTGGGTTCGGCGACCCCGTAGCTGTCTTCTCCTTTATCCGCCAGCGAGCCCCTTGAGCGACGGATTGAGGAGGTCCTTACTATGACAAAAATGCTCAAGATTACGCTGAATGGTGAGACGTTTCTCGCCGACATGCTCTGGGACAAAGCGCCCGAAGCATGCAGACTGTTCGAAGCGTCCTGTCCGGTCGAGTCGCGCATCTTCTCGGCAAAGATTTGCGATACCGAGGTGACCTATCCCGTATCGGGCCCCATCGCCAACTACGAGCACATCGAGAATCCCGTCTTTAACGAACCCGCGGGTGCGGTGAGCTGGTACGGCGGCTGGTCTTCGGTCTGTATCTTCTTTGATGTTTGCGAGCCTTTTGGCACCTGCAACATGTTTGCCCGCATCTGCGAGGCCGACCGCGAGCGCTTTGCCGCCGTCTGCCGCAATGTCTGGGACAACCAAGGCATGTACATTAAAAACGAAATCGTCGAGATCGAAACGGAGGCCTAAAGATGATGGATATCAACACCCTGCTCACGCTCGACCTTGCTGAGTACACCACTGCACTTGAAGCCCTCGCCGACCAAATGATGCTCGAGGAGCCCCGCGACATCGACCTGATGCGCCGTCGCAAGCTCGACACCGGCCGAGAGTTCGCAGTATGGAACTTTACCGTCGGTTACTGCATGAACGCCGCCGATGCCCTTTCGCTCCTGCGCGCCCAAGCAACCGAGAACGCCAACGGCGACACCGCCAACTTGGCCACCCTCAATAACAGCGCCGCGCGCCTGTGCGACTGGTTCTCGGGCGCCTTCGACGTCACCGGCAAGATGGACGACACGACCGCCATCCTCGCCCGCAGCCGCGATCTCTACACCCTGGTCGAGACCCGCGAGCAGTTTGCCGCCCTCACCCGCGCCACCGAGCGCTATCTGGTTCAGCTGCAATTTTGGGTCGATCGCCAGATTCCCTGGCCGGCCATCAGCGACCTGGTCCACGGCTACCGCCTACGCACCGAAACCGGCGAGACAAGGTAAGCCGAACTAGCAACACCAACAACGCCCCATCGCGGGATCAAAAACAGCAACCAGGAGGCTGGAGACGCAAATAACGACGTCCCCAGCCTTTTCGCAAAGTGCCGTGCTGGTTCGATGGCTTTGAGACCTAAGCGAATCTTTGCTATTTGCCAATTTTTGTATGATTTGGGGCATTTCTATTTGCCATTTTTTGTATGATTTAGGTCAATTCTATTTGCCAATTTTTGTCATTTGGGGGTTTTAATGCTACGCCGTAAGGTCACTAATAGGCTTTTGAACTGGAAAAATAACTCTCATAAGGCATTGCTTGTTACCGGTGCGCGTCAAATTGGCAAGAGCTATGCGATTCGCGCGTTTGGAAAGAGCAACTACGCTTCGTATTATGAGGTCAATCTGCTACTTGATGCCGAGGCAAGAGACGTACTTGTTGGCGCTAAGAACTCCATTGACTTCATCAACCGTGTGGCCCTTCTTGCGGATGCACCGCTTGTTGAAGGAGACACGCTTATCTTCGTCGATGAGATTCAGGAGTATCCGCAGATCGTTACACTTATGAAGGCGCTGGTCGAGGACGGACGCTTTAGCTATGTCTTCTCGGGGTCTATGCTTGGGACTGAGTTTAAGGGGATCTCTTCTTTTCCGGTAGGGTATGTCGAGCACATTGTTATGCGGCCGATGGATTTTGAAGAGTTTTGTTGGGCAAACAGCGTCAGCGAAAATGTGCTTGCAGATATTCGCAGCCGCCTTGTCGAGAGACGTCCCGTCGAAAACTATATTCATGAGGCGATGCTCAAAAACTTTAGAGTCTATATCGTTTGCGGCGGCATGCCGGAGGTCGTTCAGAACTATATCGATTCGGGCTATTCGCTCGTGAGAACGCGTGAGCTTCAAATTCAGCTAGTCGATCAGTACAAAAGCGATATCTCTAAATATGCATCGACTCGAGCGTTTAACGTTCGCTCCATTTTCGAGCAAATTCCCGTTCAGCTTGAGGCGGAGTCCCATCGCTTTATCGTCTCGTCTCTAGGCGAGGGAGCTCGTCTTCAAAAATACGAGCAGGATTTCCTATGGCTGGTGAACGCAGGCGTTGGATTGATGGTCCCCCAGGTGACGGAGGCACGAAGCCCTCTCAAGAGGACGGAGAAAACGACGGCCTTTAAACTATACGAGTCCGATACAGGTATGCTCGCATCGCGGTATCCCGGCAGCACGGCACGCGCCGTCTACCTTGACATGAAAACCCCCAACCTCGGCGGCCTCTATGAGAACGTGGTCGCACAGGAACTCGTTGCCCTCGGAGCAGATACGTGGTACTACCAAACGCGTGAGGTCGGTGAAGTCGACTTTGTAATCGAAGGTGCCCGCGGGCATGTTGTCCCAATCGAAGTCAAATCGGGCAAGAAAGTTCGAGCACATGCAGCCCTCGACCGTTTGATGAGTGTGGGCGAGTACAAAATTCCCGAGGCCGTTGTGCTGAGCCACGAAAACCTTTGCAAAGAGGGCAAGATCCTTTACGTTCCAATCTATATGACATTCTGTCTCGATGAGTTTATGGAAAAGGACGACCCCAACAACGATTTCTCGTTTGCACCCATATCTCTCTAGGTCATCTGAGTCCGCAAGCCAGCCCCCACGCCCAAAGTACTGCGCCTTTCGCGCCAAAGGCGCGAAACAGCAAGGGGATAGAAGGCAGCGACAACCAACTCCCCCACTATGCCCAAAGTGCTGCGATGTTTCGCGCAAAGCGCGAAACAGCACTGGGGCAGCAGAAGGCCACAATCAGCTAGCCCTCCATGCCCAAAGTGGCGCGCTGTTTCGCGGCCACGCCGCGAAACAGCGACCGGGACAAGGCACCCCCACAGCCACGTCCTTCATTCAGCCCCACAATCCGAGGACGTAGTCGTAGCAGGATCTGAGGGCTAACCTTCGCGGACACTCCGCAGGACGAAAGAACCCCCGCCGCACGTAGTGCGCAGCGGGGGTTCTTTCATGTCCGAGGACGTCCGCGAAGGTTAGCCCTCAGATCCTGCGGTGGGAGACCTAGGCCTCGTTGTACACCGTCTTGAGCTTCAACAGGTGAGCGTAGCGGTCCATAGCGGCCTGCTCGTTCTCCTTGAAGAGCTCCTCGGCGCGCTCGGGGAAGGAACGCGTCAGCGAAGCGTAACGGGCCTCGTTCATCAGGAACTCCTGATAACCGCCCGCGGGCTCCTTGGAATCGAGTGAGAACTTCTTGCCGGCAGCAGCCTCGGGGTTGAAGCGGAAGAGGTTCCAGTAACCGCACTCGACAGCCTTCTTCATCTCGGCCTGGCAGTTCTGCATGCCGCCCTTCTTGATGGAGTGCATCTCGCAGGGGCTGTAGCCGATGATGAGGGACGGGCCGTCGTAGGCCTCGGCCTCGTGGATGGCCTTGAGGGTCTGAGCCGGGTTGGCGCCCATGGCAACCTGTGCCACGTAGACGTAGCCGTAGCTCATGGCAATCTCGGCCAGAGACTTCTTCTTGGTCACCTTACCGGCGGCGGCGAACTGAGCGACCTGGCCCAAGTTCGAGGCCTTGGAGGCCTGACCACCGGTGTTGGAGTAAACCTCGGTGTCGAAGACGAAGACGTTGACGTTGTGGCCGGAAGCCAGGACGTGGTCCAGGCCACCGAAGCCGATGTCGTAGGCCCAGCCGTCGCCGCCGAAGATCCAGAAGGACTTCTTGGTGAGGTAAGCCTTGTCGGCGAGGATCGCCTTGGAAGCGTCGCAGCCGCACTTCTCGAGCTCGGCAACGTAGGCAGAGGCAGCGGTCTTGGAGGCCTCGGCGTCGTTGACGGAGTCGATCCAAGCCTGGCCGGCGGCCTTGAGCTCATCGGACGGACCATCGGCAGCGATGATGTCCTGGGTAGCGGCGATCAGCTTGTGCTGAACGGCCTCATAGCCAACGGCCATGCCCAGGCCGTGCTCGGCATTGTCCTCGAACAGGGAGTTGTTCCACGCCGGGCCGTGACCGTCCTTGTCCTTGCAGTAAGGAGCGGTGGCAGCGGGGTTGCCCCAAATGGAGGAGCAGCCGGTGGCGTTGGAAATGAACATGCGGTCGCCGGCGACCTGGGTCACCAGACGTGCATAGGCGGTCTCGGCGCAGCCGGCGCAGGAGCCGGAGAACTCCAGGTAGGGCTGCTTAAACTGGCTGCCCTTGACGTTGGCCGCGATGAGCTCCTTCTTCTCGGAGACGTTCTCGACCATGTAGTCCCAAACAGGCTGCTGGTCCATCTCCTGCTCGGTGGGAACCATCTCGAGGGCGCCCTTGGGGCAAACCTTGACGCAGTTGGTGCAACCCATGCAGTCGAGCGGGGACACAGCCATGGTGAACTTCATGCCCTTGGCCTTGGGGCCCATGGCGTCGAGCGTGCGGGTAGCCTCGGGCGCGGCGGCAGCCTCGTCCTCGGTCATCGCAAACGGACGGATGGTGGCATGCGGGCACACGTAGGCGCACTGGTTGCACTGGATGCACTTGGTCTCGTCCCAGTGGGGAACGACCACGGCGACGCCGCGCTTCTCGTATGCGGAGGCGCCCAGCTCAAACTGGCCGTCGGCGCAATCGACGAAGGCGGAAACAGGCAGGCTGTCGCCGTCCATGCGATCGATGGGCTCGAGCAGGTTCTTGACCTGCTGGGCGATGGCGGACTTGGTCTCCTCGGAGAGCTCGATGGGGGCAGCATCCTCGGCAGTTGCCCAGTCGGCCGGAACCTCGAACTTACGGAAGGCGGTAGCGCCGGCATCGATAGCCTTGTGGTTGGCGTCGACGATGGCCTGGCCCTTCTTCATGTAGGACTTGGTAGCCGCGTCCTTCATGTACTGCAGGGCGTCCTCGGCGGGCAGGACCTTGGCCAGCGCGAAGAAGGCGGACTGGAGCACCGTGTTGGTGCGCTTGCCCATGCCGACCTTGGCGGCCAGGTCGATAGCGTCGATCAGGTAGACGTTGACGTTGTTGTTCGCAATGTAGCGCTTGGCCACAGCGGGCATGTGCTCGGCGAACTCCTCGTCGCTCCACTGGCAGTTGACCAGGAAGGTACCGCCCGGCTTGACGTCGCGGACCATCTTGAAGCCCTTGACGATATAGCTGGGGTTGTGGCAAGCGACAAAGTCGGCCTTGGTCACGTAGTACGGCGAACGGATCGGGGAATCACCAAAGCGCAGGTGCGAGACGGTGACGCCGCCGGTCTTCTTGGAGTCGTACTGGAAGTAGGCCTGGACGTACTTGTCGGTGTGGTCGCCGATGATCTTGATCGAGTTCTTGTTGGCGCCGACGGTACCGTCGCCACCCAGACCCCAGAACTTGCACTCGATGGTGCCGGGGGCTGCGGTGTTGGGCGCATCCTCGGCCTCGGGCAGGCTCAGGTTGGTCACGTCATCGACGATGCCGATGGTGAACTCGCGCTTGGGCTCGTCCTTCTTGAGCTCCTCGAAGACAGCGAACGCGGACGCGGGAGGCGTGTCCTTGCTGCCCAGGCCGTAACGGCCGCCGACGACCTTGATGCCCGTCTTGCCGGCCTCGTAGAGAGCAGAAACGACGTCCTGGTAGAGCGGCTCGCCGATGGAACCCGGCTCCTTGGTGCGGTCCATGACGGCAATCTTCTGGACGGTCTCGGGGAGAACGTCGACAAAGTGCTTGATGGAGAACGGACGGAACAGGCGAACCTTGACCAGGCCGACCTTCTCGCCGTGAGCGTTGAGGTAGTCGATGACTTCCTCGAGCACGTCGCAGAAGGAGCCCATGCACACGACGACGCGGTCGGCATCGGGAGCGCCGTAGTAGTTGAACAGGCCGTAATCGGTGCCGAGCTTCTCGTTGATCTTCTTCATGTAGCCCTCGACGACGGCGGGAAGCTCGTCGTAGACCTTGTTGCAGGCCTCACGGTTCTGGAAGAAGATATCGCCGTTCTCGTGGCTGCCGCGGGTGTGCGGGTGCTCAGGGTTGAGCGCGTGGTCGCGGAAAGCCTGGACGGCGTCCATGTCGCACATCTCGGCCAGATCCTTGTAGTCCCACATGGCGACCTTCTGGATCTCGTGGCTGGTGCGGAAGCCGTCGAAGAAGTTAAGGAACGGGGTCTTACCCTCGATGGCGGCAAGGTGAGCCACCGGCGAGAGGTCCATGACCTCCTGGACGTTGCCCTCGGCGAGCATGGCGAAACCGGTCTGGCGGCAGGCCATGACGTCGGAGTGATCGCCAAAGATGTTCAGGGCGTGGGAAGCGACGCAACGCGCGGAGACGTGGAAGACGCCCGGGAGCTGCTCGCCCGCGATCTTGTACATGTTCGGGATCATCAGGAGCAGACCCTGAGAAGCCGTGTAGGTGGTGGTCAGAGCACCGGCGCCCAGCGAACCGTGAACGGTACCGGCTGCACCTGCCTCGGACTCCATCTCGACGACCTTGACCGGGGTGCCGAAGATATTCTTGCGACCCTGGGCCGCCCACTGGTCGACATGGTCGGCCATCGGGCTGGACGGCGTAATGGGATAGATTCCCGCTACCTCGGTGTACGCATACGAAACATATGCGGCCGCCTCGTTGCCGTCCATAGACTTAAACTTACGCGCCATATACCCCTCTCCTCTCATATAGGTATACAGGCCCCGGCGATCGCCGGGATGTTGGCGTGATGGGGTTTTCGCTGTTGCTTCCAATCATCTGGCAGGCAGGCTCAGCAGCAGGTACATGGCGTGGAGAGAAGGCATGCCGAGGCGAGGAGGGCTGCACGCGCTCCACAAGCCCAGCTACCCGTCTTGCACATGACCGAGCGCCGCAAAGGCCGCATGCCGGATGCTCCCGGGCACGCCCCGGCGATGGGAAGCGCCCGCAACGGAAATCCGCATGCGGGTTTATTGTACCCCGCCGTCAAGTGTAATTTCGGCAAATATAGGCGGGCGGTAAAGGTTTACCTTGGGTGACCATCAAGGGCAAAATTGATCCTTCCGTCACCGAGGGACCAAATGGCAGCTGCGGTGAAATAGGAACTGTTTTTGCCGGCCGTAGCCTTAAACAGCCCCTATTTCACCGCAACTTATTTAGGAGATGAGTCAGAGGGCGCCGAGGAGGATGGCGTAGGTTGTGGATTCTCCGAGCTTGAGCTCGTCACCGGGGTTGAGCTGGGCGGAGCGGCCGGGCTCGACCTGGGTGCAGACGTTCGTCGCGTCGTTTACCACCACGGTTCCGTTGGTGGACGACAGGTCCTCAACGTACCAGACATTTTGGTCATCGCACCACACGTGGGCATGGCGAGCCGAAACGTCATCGCCCACATCGGTGATGCCGCCCTCCCCCGTTGCCAGCGCGCCGATCTCGACGCCTTCCTCACTCGGCTGAATCCAGCGCGGGACGCTCACCGCGTAGCCGTTTTGCACGCGCAGCAGTCCCAGCGGATGCGCCGGCGCGACCTCGTGCTCGCCCGACTTGGAACCAAGGCGGGCGTGAGAGCAAACGGCATAGGGAACGAATCTTGCGGATGTACTCCTCGACGTCAGGCAGGTAAGCCCCACGAAGTCACCGGGGAGGCCCAAGCGGCCCGGCACCACTTCCAGATTCTGACCAGGGCGAGTCGTTCGCCGGTGGCTGAAGGCTCGCTCCCACCCAAAAGGGGAGATTCGCGTTGTTCCCCAATCGCTCTCGCATCTTTCATTTTGCTCGAGGTGGGCTATAAAAACTTTCCTGGTGAAAGGCGGCGATTGGTTTCCTTTCTTTCTAGAGGAGCGCGCCTGTAATCTGTTTTCATCCTAAATCAAGTTGAGATCGGACCTTCCAGAGGCAAGTCGACTCAAACTGCGAGGCTCCATGTTGGAATAAAGAGCGCTGTCGAAGTGCCAACAACACAAAGCTTGCCAGTCTCAAATAGAACCTTTTGGGAGTCCGATTGGGCCGCACACCGAATCCCCGCTGGTGGTTTTTTATAGCTGCGTAACAATAAACAAGGTTAGTGCCAGTCCAGCATGAAATTGAGGAACGTATGCATTTTTTCTCAGTAAGTGATCGTCGTTACTGCTTCGATGAGGTCACTCGCAATTGCTTTCAGGTTGACCAAGCATCAGAAGATGCGCTTCGCATATTTGAAGCATCGGGAAGAACGGTCAACTCGAAGTTGCTAACAAAGTCACTTGCTGCGAAAGGCTACGACCAAACGACCATAGCAGAACTTGAAGACGACATTGATGAGTATCAACGATTGTCTGAGCGGACTTTCTTAACAAAAGACACGCCTCGAAAACTTAGATCCATCGAACTCCACGTTTCACATGCATGCAACCTTGGTTGTAGTTACTGTTTTGCCGGTAAAGGAGATTATGGAACGTCTCCTCTGCTGATGACAGACGAGATAGCCTTCAAGGCGGTCGACTACCTCGTCGCAAGTTCATCGGAAAACGAAACGCTTGCAATCGTCTTTTTTGGTGGGGAACCCATGATTAACGAGCCGCTGATATGGAAAACGGTCGACTATTCAAAAAGAATATACCCCAATAGAAACTTTACCTATTCTATTACGACCAACGGAACGCTTTTGAATGACACTGCTGTGAATTCTTTCAAGGAGCACGGGTTTTCTGTTCTGATTAGTCTCGATGGTACAGGATGCAAGCACGATGCATCGCGCCCGTACAAGACGGGAGGCGGCTCTTTCTCCGATATCGACAAAAACGTTCGTCGTTTTTCCGAGTCGTTCCCCTTCGGCGCAAGAGCGACCTTAACAAATAATAACTGTAACCTTGTTGAAGACTATCTTCAGTTTAAAGAGATGGGCTTCAGAAGGATTTACTTCTCGCCCGTGAGCTCATTCGATGAGAATATCAAACTCGACGAACACTCATTAAACAAAATCAGGGCGGGCCTAATAGATTTGGCGGATCAATATCTCAAACAGATTGATCAAGGGGAAAAGCCCTTGTTTAGAACATTGAAAACTGCAGTTGATTTGATTATGAGCAACAGGATCGCCTTTGTCGGATGCGGGGCTGGCAGGCGTTTTATTTCCGTGACTCCCGAAGGGGACGTATACCCCTGTCACAGGTTTGTCGGGATGATGCGATTCAAAATGGGCAACATCGTCACCGGAATTGACGAAACTAGGTATATTGAAAACTGGAGTCAGGGTGTCGAAAAAAGAATTGACTGTACGGACTGTTGGGCTCGGTCTTTCTGTGGTGGGGGCTGTAGCTGGGAGGCTGCAGACGAGCACGGCTACTTGCCCAAGAGTCTACACCCTGCATCATGTGAATATAGAAAAATGTGCTACGAGATGGCTTTTGACCTTATTTCCCGCCACTCATCTTCGCAGGAGAAAAATCAACGAGAAGCTACTGTATCGGAATAAGCGGTTCAGCGCATTGCTGTCACCATTGTGGAGGTGTTCGTTCTTCTGATTACCGTCTGCGAAGCTTATTGCTACGTTCGCCGAAACCATTCTAGAAATATGGTGAACTAGACATCTTGGTTTGTTATACACAATATTGAGGTTTTTCTGCACTCAAAGGGAGGTAGTCGTGAAGCATATTCATCCGATTAATCCAGGAAGTGGCGACGAGGCAGGCGTGAAGCCGATGTCTTTTGACTGCCTCTTGGGCATTACTGACATCTGTACTGTTTATGATAAAGCAGATGGCTGTGGTGCATACGATTACTGCGACTATGACATGGATGGCGGCAGCATCTGCGTTGTAGATCACTGTGGCATTGATCAAACGTAGTCTCTAATTGGATTAAGGTGAGGAGCTGTTATGAAGCATATCCATCCTGTTGGTTCAAATGAACATACTCCCGTTGAGCCTTGTTGTCTTGGAGTTGATATATGCAATTTTTACGACATCGCCGAGTGCCCTGTTGCGGATTGGTGCTATGTCGATAAAGAATCAAGCTGTGTTTTGCCAGCAGATTGGTGCGATCCAGTTGACGAGTAGTTTTTGTGTCTAGGAACTATTTGGTCCAATTCAAAATAAGATGGGGACAAATACCAAAATCTCGTGTCTGGGAGGAGTTATGCCATTATTGCAAGGTCTCGTTGGATTAACCTTTGTACTTGCTTTATATCTGGCACCTTTTTTATTGTTATTCTTCATTATCCGATTCTTTCTTCGGAAAAAATAGGAGTATCACGCAAACATTAGCGTAGCTTTCTTCCAATATGAGCCGAGCATTGGCAAGTGGAATAAGAAGCCCGACCGTTCGTCACATGAAAGTGATCGGACGGGCCTCTCAATTTAACCCGGGCCGCCACCCATAGCGGCTTTCCGGGCGTATTTTCGGTGCAAAGCAATCGTCAGTTTAATCCTATGCGTCGATACCGCATTTCATTTGTTCGGCTCGTATTCTACGGCCTTGTAACCCTCGCACTCTCCGGCAAACGGATTGAACACGAAGGCAGAGATGATGTGTGCGTGGACATCGAGGCTGCTGTAGGCAACATACTGGGGCATGGACCCCCGCTGCGCGTGGCATGCGGCCCGGCATATTCATTGCCGTCCAACCCCGTGTAGTTGCAGCAAAGGGTGGAACTTCAATGCTCAGCTCATGTTGTCCGTGGGACACGAGAATTGTAAGTACACTTTGGTGTGATTCTCACGATGATACTGAGCCACCTGGAATAAGATACGTCGCGACAACACTTCGCTTCACCTCTGTCTCGACAAGACAACGTAGACTAAAGTTTCCTTTAGTAAGAGAATGAGAACTATATCTGAAAGCGTTGCGATGGCGTGAAGGCACCGAGTCCGAACCGACTGAATGCTACGTGCATCTGCATCGCTTTTTTGTTATCTCTGTCAGTTGGGTAGCACTACACTTGTCAGCATTTACCCCGGTACATGCTGCCTAAATCCACTACCCCTTCTACCGCGCCGACCATCTCGTCATCGTGAGAGACAATGATGATCAGCTGGCTTTGCTTGTTGCGCTTAACATAGGCCGCAAGCTCGGCGCGGCTTACAGCGTCTAACCCAGTCGTGGGCTCGTCGAGTACCAAAACTGACGACTTGCGTGAAATCGCCGACCATAAGTACACTCGGCGCAGCTCACCGCCCGAAAGCGCGGAGCAACGTTTCCCGAGCAACTCCTTCACGCTGTTTTCCAGCGAAAGTAGGCCATCTACACCCCGGTGATAGGAAGAAAAGGGCGTGTCGAAATACTCTAACAGCTCTTTCACCGTTTCGTCCGGCGCGAAGCACGACTGTGGGCAGCACGATATCTCTCTCGCACGTATGTAATCCAAGTCGCATTCTTCGATTGGCACGCCGTTGTATTTTACTTTGCCTTTCGATGAGTATAGCCCGAGCATCAAGTAAAGAAGTGACGTCTTGCCTCTTCCGTTTTCCCCAACTATGCAATATGTACCAGGACCGGAAAACTTGAAAGAAAACCCGCCGAGGACCTCTCGGACAGATCCGTCTGGAAGGGCAACCGAGAATTCCAAATCAGATACCGAAATGTCATTTATTTCATCGAGTTTAGCTAAATCGGTCCGATTCCACCCCGATCTCTCCTTTTCTCTCGTCGCGATAGCCGTCCTATCCCATGATGCTTTGGCATCTTGATAGGATTTGAACAATGACATCATACTTTTCAAAGTCTTAAAGAGAACCGCGAAGTATGTACCGATGATAGTGTACTCGCCTATTGACATAGTTCCGTTAATGATTCGTACTCCGGAAACAACAAGTATCACCGCTTGAAACAACGCTGCGAAAAGACCATCGAGCGATGTCAGAGAATATGATAGCTTTCCGGAGCGCAAAACTTTGGGAAAATAGCTCTTAAACCCAGCGTCGAGCGCTTGTTCGCTCTTGCCGTACGAAGATGTCAGTTGAATGTTGAGAATCTGATTAAGCTGCGATGCAATTGCGGCGTAAAAGGCGCTGTCCGCCTCTTTCTTCTCATACGTGACCCTATACAAAAGTTTCCTCAACCCAGTAATTACACAGAAATACACGATGAGGAGAATGATGGAAAACACCGCGAGAGTTGAATCAATTGACCATATGATAAGCAATACGATGGGAATGGCTACAATGGACAGCGGCGCACTGATAAAATTCGCCAAAACGAAGGATGAGACCACGCTAGAGTCGGAAATAATCCGTTGCGTTGTATAGGCTGGATCGATGGTCCGACTCACCAAGTAATCGTCTCTTTCAAAACGCAAGACGGCCTCCCTGAGAAGATCAAAGGAAAGTCTCGTGGTTATGCGAATGGAAAGTGTTCCTGCAAAATAAGTAAAGAGGGTGGAGAAAACTCCTATTGACGCAACCAGGAGCGCGAAGAGTACGGCGTCTCTTTCGCTGCGGTTACCGAGAAGAAAATCTAAGAATTTCCCGTTCACGTATGGCATGGCATAGGAGAGAGCGGTTCCAATCACCGTGATAGCAATGAAGACGAAAGCCCCTTTTGCTCTGATGAACCTCGAGAGAACGCATCGAATCAAGGAAGGCCCCAATCTACCCGCCACAAAACATCAATCACTGATACCTTACACCTCAACACAACAGGAGCGAAGATTTGCCAATGAGACTGCTTTAAGATTGCCTTGGACCAATACGATCTCAAGCTCTTCCTACAAGAGAGTCGGAATCGGACATCTCCTCCGACGAACCTGGCAATCGGGCGGTTAAAATATCTTTTTCACCCGCCCGATTGCCACAATAGATTTGAGCATCCGCCCACAAACGTCCGCGTTTTATACCCATCAAATCCTTTGCCTTTTGTCGTCTAGACTAGAAAAATCGCTCGAAATAACGCAACCGGCCTGCTCGCTTGAAGAAACCTAAGCCCGTAACGTAGATGTGCAAACTTCCGAAACGCCTTGCGCGGCATAGTGCGTATAAACTTCGTCAACCGCCTCAGAAATATCTGAGTATCGCGCCGGGTCAAAAGCATACGATGTCGCAGCTATACCCTGCACCCATTCGGAACGCGGATTAATTGAATAGCCACACAGCATCATCATACATGCATCTAGACCTGATTTCCCAAGTATCCGACGTATTGATGAGAGCATCGCGGGTCGCCCCCGCACCATCGTCGTCACCCCTATTAGCAGTATTTACCGTTTTTCTCTAAATGCGTATCGCCACCCTTAAGAATACGAAGTGTTTTATCCAGACCCGATTGTCCTCCATCTCAAACGAAGGGATAAGGAATCTCATCCGGAATCGGCAGTAACGGAGGATTCACAACGACAAGCGAAAAACATGAGTCATCTCTCAGAGGGGAGTAAAGGCTCCCCTCAAGCACCCTAGTTTCGTCATCCAAAGAGTTGATGGCAGTGTTTTTCTTACAAAGGTCGACAACAAAAGGGTTGATTTCTACAGATGTTACATCCATGCCACAGTTGGTAAGTATCAGGCCCTGTATTCTGGGGCCAGAACACAAATCGAGAGCCTTCCGTGCGCTCTGCGGTGTAAGGCGCCAATCTCAGCAAATCTGTCCCACAATACTGCGCTGAAGAACAACACGGAACCCCTGAGCCAAACTCCCCTATACCTTATTAAGGCTAAGACAGGCAAGTTCACGCACCCGGCATATTCCAGAATAACATCCTATTGTTTTAGATGCTCTACAAGCATGAACAGCCGCGAATCGGAAAGATCTTCTAGTTTCGCCCCGACTGACCGCCAAGGGCCAAAATGGCCTCTCCATCCCCAGGCGACCGGCTCTGGCGCGCCGAGGAGTGTCCCCAAGTGCCGGCAGAAAAGGAACGCCCTTAACTGCCGGCTAGAGGGCACCGAAGAGGATGGCATAGGTAGTGGATTCGCCGAGCTTGAGCTCGTCGCCGGGATTGAGCTGGGCGGAACGGCCGGGCTCGACCTGAATGCAAACGCGCGTGGCCCCGTTTACCACCACGGTTCCGTTGGTGGACGACAAGTCCTCGACGTGCCAGATATTTTGAGCATCGCACCAGATATGGGCATGGCGGGCCGAGACATCGTCGCCGACGTCGGTAATATCGCCCTCACCAGTGGCCAGCGCGCCAATCTCAACACCCTGCTCACTCGGCTGAATCCAGCGCGGGGCGCTCACGACAAAACTGTTTTGCACGCGCAGCAAGCCCAAAGGGTGCGCCGGGGCGGGTTCGCGTTCGCCCGCAGTCAGCGACATGCCAAGCGAACGCGGCGTGGATGTGCCTCCGCCGCAGGTCGCGTTCGCGTAGTCGATGGCATAGTTCACCGAGGACCGCACATCCGCCGAACAACCGACGGCGACAAACAGCACCAGCACGACCTCGGCGCGCTCGGCGGGCATGAGTTCCGCCGCCTGGGACAGGCGATCGAGCGCGTTGCGATAGAAATTCGTGTCCTGGTGGCACTCTTCGAGCGCGCGTACCATCGGTTCACCTGCAGGACCGCACACCATATTGATTACAGCCGTGGAGTCCATGGGATTGCGCTGGCGCAGGGCCAGTTGCGACATAATACGCGCAGCCGAGGTACCGTATTCGGCAAAGTAGCGCTGCTGAAGCGTGCCGACCGGCGCGCGAACGATAAAGCGGGAAACCCAAGAGCGATCGGCGGCTCGGCTCTGCGGGCTGCGGCCGTCGGCGAGCGGACGGGACGAAAGCACCAAGCCGCACAGCTCGATATGGCTCAGATGCGCTGCGCGCTTAAAGATGTCAAACATGGCCCCGCATGGGGTGAGCTCAACTTGAGATGCCATGACCTAGGCCTCCTTGGTCGTAGAAATAGAATCGGACGATACTTCGACAGGTCCGCCAAAAGTACGGACAGCTGCGGCTCCACCGGCAAGCGGAGTCGCCATCTGGGCTTTTGTGCGTCGCGGTGCCGAAACGGGAAGTTCAAAGGCAAAGCCCATCGCAAGCAAAAACCACGTAAGCGTATAGGTTGCAACCAGAGCGGCAACAAGGCCGCCCATCACGGCGCGTTGGGAAAATACGCTACATGCAGCCACAACCAGCACCGGAACCTCGCAGGCAGAAAGCGCAAGCACACCCTGCAGGAAGCCCGAGCGCCGATCGCGCGCAAGTGCCCCCGCGGCAACGCCGGCTATGCCTGGCAGCGCCAACGCCAGTGCGGCAATAATACCCGGTAGCGACCCAGACCACACGAGCGATCCCAAAGTCGCCGTCACGCGAGCGCCCGACGCCAGCAGCACGGCCGAAACCACGACCACAGCCCAAACCACGCCACAGACGACCGTCGCGCCGACCATCAGCGCGCGACGAACCGCGCGGCCAGACGCATCCATGGGGCACGGCGTGAGCGGCTCGCCGCGGAGCGAACGACCGACATTTTGCGCATAGTGGTCACAAAACGCCGAGAGCGCCGCCTCGACCGCCGCCGGCTCGGGACGATCTTTTTGATGGCTGGACAGACAGGCCATCACCACGTCGAACAGCTGGGCATCGACAAACGCCAGCGCATCGCGTAGCTCCTCGGAATCCGGCTCAAGCCCCAGCTGCTGGGCCTGCTCGGCCGCAGCGAGCGCCACATCGGGCTCACGACGAAGCAGCTGAGTCAAATCGCAACCGGGCGCATGGGCACCAATGGGATAGTCGGGCAGCGTGTCCATCTTGAGACGGTAGGGGCTGGCGATGTCGCGCGTCTTTTTGCGCGAACCCGAGGTGCCCGAAGTGCTCGGCGCGGCTTCGTATGGCGCGGCGCCGGCAATGAGCTCGTAAACCGTGCTTGCTGCGGCATAGACGTCGATCGCCGGCGACATACGCAAAGCGCGCAGGTCGGGAATATCGTCGGTGAGCATCTCGGGCGGGGCATAGGCAACCGTCGCGCGACGCAGCGTGGCATAGCGCTCCGTAAACGACGCCTTGCCGCCGGTACCGGCCACGGCCGACGCAGGCTCAAGCGCCAGCGACGAGCCAAAGTCGATCAGGCACAGGTCAAAGGTGCCCTCGGCAAGCTGCCGGTCAAGCGGTAGACGCGCCGTACGCACCATAATATTAGCGGGCGAGATATCGCGATGGACAAAGCCCTCGCCCACCAGGCTCATACGGCAGAGCAGATCGAACAGGTCGCGACCCAGACGCGCCGCCACAAGCGGCGATAGGCGGCCGGCATCGTCCACGGCAAAGCGCGAGCGCAAGCGGGCGAGCGTCTCGCCCTCGACCCATTCCATGACAATTGCAGGCACACCGTCGACCTCGCCCCAGCCATAGAGGCGGGGAAAGCCCTTAAGGCCCGAAAGGGCGCGATGGCATTCGTATTCCTCGCGAAACGCCGCTTTGAACTTGGCGACCAGCGCCTCATGGGCGGCGGCATCGTCAAACTCATCGCACGTTGGCAAGATGAGCTGCTTGAGTGCCACGGCCTCGCCTTGGGCGTTGACGGCACGCGTCACGCGGCCGATACCGCCACGGCGCATGGTGGCATCGTCGGCAAACAGTATCGTAAAACGACGCAGATAGGCAGGCAGTTCGTCCTGACCGAGCGCAATGGCCGGCTCAAACCCGTCGACACGCGCCAGGCGCAGGCCGACCATGGGATCGCGACCGAGCGATTGTGGTGTGGTGGATGCAAGATCGGTCATCATAGGGCAAGCGCCGCCACGTTATTGTTGAAGTTACCGAGCGCGACGTCATCATCGCCGTAATGGCCGACCCATTGACATAGGTTGGTGTAACAGCCCCACAGATTGGCATACTGCTGATACCACTTTGACCGGGGCGAGAATGTCTGACGACCGAACTCGGCTCGAATGACAAACATCTCCCCGACCAGGCTGTCGCACGGCCTGGGATCTCCCGTAGAGTTATAGGTCGAGACCACGTCATTGGCACGAGAAACATAGCCGTCGAGCATGTTGTACTTGGTCACAAGCCAGCTGTGAATGCTCTCTTCCTCAGCAGCGGAAAGGCCACCGGAGTTTGCATCGTTGTCAGTGTTGCCGCCCGTCGAGCCGCCGTTTCC
This sequence comes from Collinsella sp. AF14-35, assembly GCF_003464565.1. Classification (NCBI taxonomy): domain Bacteria; kingdom Bacillati; phylum Actinomycetota; class Coriobacteriia; order Coriobacteriales; family Coriobacteriaceae; genus Collinsella; species Collinsella sp. AF14-35. Next base: position 26,374 of record NZ_QRZD01000008.1, on the reverse strand, counting down.
AGACCCTCCGGCAGAGGAACCCGACCCAGAGCCACCGCCCGAACTCGACGAATCCGAGCCGGAGCCAGAAGTATCCGAGCTACCGGGCTTTCCGGACTGCTGGGCGTCCTGCTCCTTCTGCTGCTCGACCTTATTCACCGTTGCCGCCACGCTATTGTTGGACAACCGATCGATGATCTTGGTGTTGGTGAGCACGATGGTTTTGCCGTTTGCCAGCGTAACCTCGTTGTCCGATGTTTCGGGACTGTCCGCATCGTCGCCACCGAACACAACATGCGAGACCACGCTCGCCCACGCATATCCAGTTGTCGTTCCCAAGTCGCTTTTGGCCTTGCGCCCAATATGCAGCTCGCGCGCAGCATGCGCCTGCACCATGGACGGCACCGTCATACCATAAGCCGAAACACCGGCTATGACCAGCACGAGCGAGCAAGACAGCAGCACATACGCCCGAGGCGCCAGGCCCAGCCGGCGTCGCATGCGCACCGTGGCGCCACGCTTTGTCTGAGTGCCCCCGGGCCGCATGCGTTCTCCTCCAACAAAAACACGCCGCTCAGGAGCGGCGCATTCTTTCATATCCACATTTGAGTGTATCAGCGAACCCAAAAGGTTGCGCAACGAATGGACAAATACGAGGTGCAAGCGGACCCATCCACGCGATAAGCGGATGAAAAGCAGGTTTGTTGCACAACAAATGCATGAACGCGCGCTCGATTATGAGCGCCCCGTGCGGCAGGCCGACGGGACATACCGCGGAGCTGGCGCCGCCTAGATCGCGCGGCGGGCCTCGATAGCGCGGCCGAGCGTAAGCTCGTCGGCATACTCCAAGTCGCCGCCCACGGGAAGGCCGCTCGCAAGACGCGATACCTCAACGCCCAATGGCTTGATGGTGCGAGCAAGGTAGCTCGCCGTGGTCTCGCCCTCAATGTTGGGGTTGGTGGCGATAATGACCTCGTGGATGTCCTCGTGGCCCAGGCGCGCAAGCAGCTCGCGAATGTGCAGCTGCTCGGGACCGATCTTGTCCATGGGGCTGATCACGCCACCCAGCACATGGTACAGGCCATGGTAGCTGCCCGTGCGCTCGATTGCCTGGACGTCGCGCGGCTCGCCCACCACGCAAATGCGAGTGGTATCGCGCATCGGGTCCTGGCAGATGGAGCACTCGTCGGCCGTGGCGTAGTTAAAGCAACGGCTGCAAAAATGGACCTCCTGCTTAACCTCCAGGATGGCCTCGGCCAGGCGGCGGGCCTCCTCGGCATCGGCCTCGAGCAGGTAATAGGCGATGCGCTGGGCCGACTTGGGACCAATGCCCGGCAGACGACCCAGCTCATCGAGCAGTTTTTGCAGACTGTGATTCGCACTCATATATATGCGTGTCTTAGAACGGCATGCCCGGGATGTTGAGGCCGCCGGTGATGGCGCCCATCTGCTTGCTGGCAAGCTCGTTGACGCCGCGAACGGCCTCGTTGACGGCAGCCATGATCATGTCCTGCAGCATATCGACGTCCTCGGGATCGAGGGCATCGGGGTCGATGGTGAGGTTGACGAGCTCCATCTCGCCGTTAACGGTCACCTTGACCATGCCGCCGCCGGCAGAGGCGTCGACGGTCTGGGACTTGAGGTTCTCCTGCGCAGCGGCAAGCTGCTCCTGCATCTTGCGGGCCTGCTTCATCATCTGCTGCATGTTCATACCGGCCATAATGGCTCCTTTACGTGCGGCCGCACGCCAAGCTGCAAGGGCAGCCGGGACGCGGCGGGGCTTTCAAACTCAAAAATCGTACCACGGCGCGAGGCCAGCAAGCGGGGCGGACACGCTACCTCAGTCGATATACATGTCCTGGAGTGCAAGCCGCACCCAAAGATTATGCAAAGTTGAATAATTCGCATCTGAATAATATTGAAAGCTAAATCTTGTGGAGCCGGAATCCAACATTTTATGCGTACCACTAAATGGCTAAATGCCGAACCGCTGCTCGAGGTGGCGCGCATGACGGCAGGGTATAATTTGATTGTCACAGACAGCAATTTGGAGGTGCCCCATGAACGCCCCCGACGTGCTCCAAAACATCCGCTCAAAACACCCCGTTGCATATGTGGTTCTCTATCTCTTTGTCGGCTGGGCATTGCTGGTTGTCATCACCCATGTCATAGCCTTTGGAGCAGAACTGCTGGTAGCCAGCTCGGACCAGCCCGTCGTCAAATGGGAAGCAACCGATGAGTGCACCGATGGAACCCGAACTGTTTACTACAACAGCCCGTCCCTCTACCAAGAGTTCAAGGTCAAGATAAAGGACTTCAAGATTGTCGATGCCGAACTGGGCTCTTTATTTACAATCGGAGCAACCGTCAACGCCGAGCAAGTCGAGTACACGGACAGCCATGCGACGTATCGTATCGACCTCAGCATCCTAGGCCGACCGTCACGCGCCTGTCTGCTCGAATGCGATATACGCGGCACCACGTTGCACATGTCCGAAATACAGATGCGCCCGGGCAAGGGGTTCTCTTCTTGAGCAGTATACCCGCCCGCGCAGCTACTCCACCGGTTTGAAGATGGTGGACTGGCCGAAGACACTGCGGATGAGGGCTTTGGCCTCGTCCTCGGTCTGCGGGATGCTCGGGGCTGCGCCCCGATGGCCGAAGGGGCTGCCCGCGCCGGGGTTGGACTCCCAGGGAGCCGCAGGAGCGTCCTGATCTTTGGGGGCAGTTGCAGCGGGCTTGGGCGCGGACGCCGCACCCGGCACGTCGAACGGGGGCAGATCGTCCCCGCCGGCATCGGCAGCAAAACCGCCGACCATGGCATCGTCGTAGGGAACCTGCTCGGATTCCCACGGCACAGACGGCGCGGCGGGCTGAGCCTTGGAAGCGGACGCGCGCTCGGGCGCTCGGGGTGCGGGCTCGGTCGGGAGCTTGCCCGTGGCAGGAGCGCCAGCAGGGTTGTCAGAGCGCAGCCAGGGTGCCTTGGCCAGGTCGGATGACTTGGGCGCAGGCGCGGCGGCAGGATTGGGCGCGGGGACCGGAGCAGCCGGTTTGGGCACAGCGGGTTCAGGCGCCGACGGGGTCGGTGCCGCTACCGGTGCCGCTTTTGGCTGCGTCGCGCTGGCGCTCGAGGATGCAGGGGCCGCCGAGGACACGGGTTGCGGGTCCGCAGATGCCGCAGCCCGTGCAGATGGAGAATGCTCCTCATGTTGAGGAGCCGGCGTGCCACCCCCATCCAGGACATAGTCGACGGTACGACGACCGAAGACCGCGCAGACCGTCGGCAGGACCACCGACTGCGTGTCGGCGCGACCGAGCATCTTGATGGCAAAGGTCGAGCCCGCGGGGAACGAGACCGTGAGCTTGGAGCCGTCATCTGACGTGGCGCGGGCATTGAGCAAAAGCCCTGCGTAGGAGGCCTGACGGGCCTTGACGCGTTCGACGACCTCGGCCCATTTGCGCTGGAGCTCACCGGCATCCTCGACCGCGGGGGTCTCGGCGGCGCCGGCGGCAGCAACCTGAGCGGCAGTGTTGGGCTTGGACACCGGCACGGTCGATGCAGCAGGCGCGGGAGCCGTAACGGGTTGAGGCGCAGGCGTTACAGGTTTGGACGCGGGAGCCGGAGCCGCGGACTTGGGCGCAGGCTGGGCAGCTGGAACAGCAGCGCCGCGGTCCCAAGGCATGCCACCCTGATGCGCGGACGTAGCAGCGGGGGCGGCGGTCGCCGCAGGAGTAGCAGCTCGGGCACCCGAGATCAGCGTCGGTTGCTGTGTCGTCGCAGGTGCAGCCACGACAGCCGCAGACGCACTCGCTTGAGCAGCAGCCACGCTCGCCGGAACGGCGGCGTTGGCAACCATGGCCTCCAAGCGCGCCACGCGCTCGGCCAGGGCCTCAATGGTCAGATCGGCCTCGGGACGTGCCAGGCGGGTGCAGGCGATCTCGAGCACCAGGCGCACGTCGCTCGCGCCCCTCATCTCCAAGGCGGCATCGTCGAGCACCGTCAGCACGCGAGCCAAACGATCGGCAGGATGCTCGCCAAAGGCAGCGGCCTCGGCAGCAAGCGCCTCGGCCTGCTCGGCCCCGCCCTCAAACAGCTCGGCGCGGGCGCCGGCAACGCAGGCCACGTACACATCGCGCACATGCGCCACCAGGTCGCGCGTCAGCTCAAGCAGGTCATTGCCTTCCTCGACCTGCGCGCGAATGAGCCCATACAGCTCGGCGACATCACGATCGGCAATGGCACGCGCAAACTCGCCCAGAATCTGGTCCGAAACTTCGCCCAAAAGCGAGCGGGCATCGTCCGCATGCACGGTGCCGTTGCCAAAGACGCTCAGCTGCTCCAGCGTGGAGAGCGCGTCGCGCATGCCGCCCTTGGCATGGCGTGCCACGATGGCAAGCGCCTCGTCGTCGTAGTCGAAGCCCTCCTGCTCGCACACGTATGCCAGGCGGCGCTCGATATCCTCGTTACCGATGCGGTGGAAATCGAAACGCTGGCAGCGCGAGAGGATGGTCTCCAGAATCTTTTGCGGGTCGGTGGTGCACAGCACAAAGATCACGTGTGCCGGCGGCTCCTCGAGCGTCTTGAGCAGCGCGTTGAACGCCGCCGTCGTGAGCATGTGGACCTCGTCGATGATATAGATCTTGTACTTGCCGCGCACCGGGGCAAAGTTGACGGAGTTGATGATTTCCTCGCGCACATTGTCCACGCCCGTGCGGGAGGCGGCATCGAGCTCGTAGACATCGGGGTGGTTACCCTCGGCAATGAGCTCGCACTCCTCGCAAGTACCGTCGGGCATGCAGCCGCTTGCACCCTCGGCGCGCGCCGCCTCGGCATTGCGGCACAGCAGCGCCTTGGCCAGAATGCGCGCCATGGTGGTCTTGCCCGTGCCGCGCGGTCCGCAGAACAGGTAGGCGTGGGACAGGCGCCCCTCGGTGATGGCGTGCTCGAGCGTCGAGACGATATGCTGCTGGCCCACCACGGAGTCAAAGGTGAGCGGGCGATACTTTCGGTACAACGATTCCATGGGTGCTCCCCGGGGTATACTGAGTCTTGTTGCCGCGGCGGCCATGCGGTCGCACGGCATACTGCATTCCATAATAACCCGTACGGCGAGCCCGCCGCGATAGGAGTCCAAAGAGCATGGCAGACGCAGAGAGCAACCTCGTTCCCTCCGAAGCAGCCGACCAGGTCGAGGTCGCGCTCGAGGAGCAGGCCGCAGCCGACGACGGCATCCTGTACCTCAACGAGTACCAATACGAAAACGACCTCGTCACCGACTTCGCCCGCCTGGTCGCCTCGCCCAGGCGTCGCGGCTCGCTGTATGTCGCCGCGGCAATTGCCGCGCTGCTCGGTATTGGCATGCTGTTGGCCGGCGGTAACTGGATCAAGTTTGGCGTCGTCCTGATCGTATTCGGCGCCTTTTTGGCCTGGTGGAGCAAAAACCTGCACCACACCCTCGCCCGCGACTTTATCGACGCCGTTGAGGCCGACGAGTCCATGGGTGGCCGCTATCGCCGCGTCGCCGCCAACGAGGACGGCCTGATGGTTTGGGGCACGAGCGGCAAGTCGCAGTTCTTCCCGTTTGAAAAGCTCGACCACGTGCTCGACGGCGAGCGCATCTTTGTGGCCATGTTCGCCGACCAGGGCGTGACGATCCCTAAGGACACCTTTGTCCGCGGCGATGCCGAGCAGTTCGGTCCCTTCCTTAAGGCGCGCATCAACAAAAAACTCCGCATCGAGACCAAACGCAAGAAGATGAAGGCAGAAAAGGCCGCTGCCGAAGCAAAACAGGGCGACAAGCCCCAGGAGACCAAGGGCAAGCAGCGCAAGCAGAAGAAGAGCAAGAAGAAGCGGTAGGCCGGCCGACACCGAAGGCGCCTCGTCCCGCGCCCGATTCCGGGCCGGGGCGCCTGGAATCGGGCGCGCGTACCGCCAATGGACCCGTTTTGCCTTGCTCTCGAGCTATTTCACTTCAAACCTTAAGAGCCTCCGCTCCGGCAGATCGGTCATCTTCATCGTGTAAGTCCCGGGAAATGCTTTCTCAAAACGGACGGTCTCGTAACCTTCGAAATAGTCGTTGGTGTTCTGCATCATAAATGGGACGAGCAACTCGTTTTCTGCCCCAACCTCCACGGCAAACGCAGCAGAGCCGCCAAGGACCGGCATGGCTTGCGTTATCAGATCGGTATTGACTACAAAATCATAGTTTGGCGCAGACTCCGGAACCAGATGCCAAACATACGCTTTGATTCCACCGTCGATATTATCCCTATTTCTGACACGCATCTTTACGGCGATAACGCACGTGATGTCGGCATCCTTCAGTCTCGTTTTCGTATCCACGGTGCCATATTTTGAATAATCGTCATGTGCTCGTTTGAGATACTCGCGCGGCGTGAGCAACTCTGCCCCGTCTATGCAAAACGAATACCCATCAGTCACCACATCCTTCGACCCCAGAAACGCTCCATCCATCGAGAGCCATTCGCCCTCCGCGTAATATTTCTCAGGAATGACCGTCCGGTTCCCGTTAACGACGCTCACCCTCATGCCCGCAAGGCCGGCAGCAGCACAGCAAAAAAGCGCGAGCGCCGATCTTCTCGTCCACAGGGTCTTCTTCATCGCGCTCACGACCTTTCCCGAACTTTCACAACGGCACCGTCGCGCATGCAGTAAACCCGATCGGCCAGTTCCTCGAGCACCTCTCCGTCATGGCTGGACAGAAGGACCTCACGACCCGTTGATGCCGCCATCGCCACAACGCGCTTGAGCATTTCAACGCCCGCTTCGTCGAGGGCATTCGTTGGCTCATCGAGAACAAGCAGCTTCGGCTTCTCCATAATTGCCGCAGCTATCCCCAGACGCTGCTTCATCCCAAGCGAGTATGCTCGGAACTTCTTTTTTTCGTCTGCATCGAGCCCCACGAGCCGCAGGGCAGAGCGAATGTCCTCGGGGGTGGCAACGCCCTTGATCTGAGCGATGAGCTTCAGATTGTCGTAGCCAGACAGATATCCCAAAAAGGAAGGCGCCTCGATCAACATCCCCAGACTCGGCGGGAACGAGATGTCCGCCCCAAGCCTTTGGCCATCGATAGAGATTTCGCCTTCGGTAGGCTTGATCAACCCGCAAACCGCTCGCATGAGCATGGTCTTACCCGAACCGTTTATCCCCTGAAGCCCGACCACAGTCCCAGGGTCAACCTCGATGGACACGTTGCGCAGGACATCGTTTTTACCCATGCGCTTCGATACGCCCCTTACGATCACACTCATATCTTGTCCCCCTTTTCTATAAGGTCGGCCCTTCGAAACCACAGTCCACCCAACGATAGGCATAACGACATAAGCCCAATTGATGACAAGACACTCGAGCCCGCCGCGATTCCCTCTTTGACAATTCCACCCCAGCGCAACAGCATCAAGGCGTTACCCAATAGCGCCCAATGTCGTGCATATGCCGAGCAGATCAGGTAGCTCATTAAAACCACAAACGAGACTGACGACCCAAGCACAAACCCAACCGCTGCCTGCGCAAACGCAAGCGCCTCAAAAGCAAATAAGAGACCTATGAAAAACGGCAGCGCATCTGCCTCGGCAGCTTTGAGAAACCACGGCGCCAAATTAGCCAGTTGAAGCGACTCACCATGAATGACCGCGCTGAACGAGGAGCTCACCACCAAGCTCCAAATCACAACAGAGCAAACCACCACGAGCAGTGAAAATGCCGTTACTGCCGCCACCAAGATAAAACGCGAGACCCACCAAAGGGTTCTTGCCCGGCATCGAACAAGCGCTTGCAAACCAAACCCGTGCAACGATTCGGTCGGATAGTCGAGTGTTGTATAGAGAATAAGCAGAATGAGAAATAGCCATCCTAGCGGAGGCACAAACATGACCCCGGGCCTAGGCTCAAACGGAGCAGATCCGGCAAACACGAGCGCAAGATTATCCGCAAACCCCAAGGTATCCGTTCTAACCCCATACACAGAAGACAATCCGTAGGCGTACACCAAGTTCGCAACGGTCACTGCCGCAATTGCAATAAAAGTGATGATGTTCTTCTTCAAAACGGTCCTCAGGTCCGCGGCGACCAGCCTAAACAGCATCAGACCACCTCGCGTCTTTTCCACGCCCCAGAAAAAGCCAACGAAGCAAGGGTCAATAATATGATTTCCGCAAAACCGGCTCGAATGTCTGGCCAGTTATTCAGCGATTCCGACCTGATGCTGTTGAGGATATTGCAGTTAAACCCCACACAAGCCATTACGCCGAAGATCCAGCCATTTGCAAAATGCCACGCAACCATTAGCAGATACGGGACAATTATCGCTTTGATTCTGCTACGAAACAAAATTGAGAAGCCAGTTACAGCCATGGATAAAGTCCCGAGCGTGACAGCATCGAACAGCGTGTATGCGAGCACATATGACAAAGGATGCGAATAAAATAGACCGGAGAAGTAGCTATGCAGGTAAAGTCCTACGTAAGTCGACTCATCGACCCGAGGAAGATACGCAGGAAAAAGCATCGAGACGATCAGGAAATTGACGAGCAGAGGAATGGCAGTCACTGTAAACGCGGAGAGGAAAGCAGACAGCATCTTTACGTTCACGTACGCCTTTCTGGAAACGCGCGTGCATATCTGCATGTCATAACCACTCAAACGCTCAAAGAGACACGACCAAGATCCAGCCAACATTGCAAGCAGGGGCAGTGCATAGAAAAACACCGACGCAGACAGTGGCGCGTTCGCGCTCACAACAATCCAGTTACCGAAGCTGCTTTCACGTGTTTGACCGAGATAATTTTCGGCTTGCACGCCAACGCCGTAACCAAAAGAAAGAAGGTTGTGGCGCTCTTTTTCCAAATTTGCCCACGGCTCCAGCGCGGCAGCTATTGCAACTGCGACCGCAATCAAGAGAGCAAGGATAAAAGCTGGACGTCTAATCGTTTTCGACAGTTCGTATCTTGCGAGCTTTTGGTTCATACGTCCTCCTCCCCCTTCCGACCCAGAAAGCCGGAAGGGAGCCATTTCAAACAACTATGCGGGAAGCTTGTGGAAATGCCCGACGCAGTCGGGGCTCCATACACCAATAACAGTGCCGTAGCCAGACTCCGCCCATGCAGTCAGTCGCGCCGCAGATCGCCCGTTCTCACGGACGAGGTTATACATTTCCCACTGTCCCTTGTGATTCGAACGATACGTTCCCTGAGTACAATTCATGCTGCCGCTACCGCTTGTGTTATACGCACCGTCTGTATATAACCGAAGCGGATTTCCCGTATGGCCCTGGATATCCAGATAGAGCGATGAGGAATCATCCTTTTGACGGTAGCCAGTTGCACTCGTCCCGGCACATTGAAAACTAAATGCCTTATCGGCATTGTTCGTACAGGTCGTAATTCCCGTATCGGCGTTTTGAGTAATGCTGGAAACCTGAGAGGTGTCAAACTCCTCTTGTGCAAACGATGCAGCGGGAACCCCTAGGGACAGACCAGCTGCAATCACCAAGCCGACTCCGATTCGAGCAATAGCGCTCCTTGGCTTAATCATGGCCTTCTCCAATCAAAAGCGGTTAACAATGCGTCGACGCACGGCAACCTTCGCATGAATAGAGAAAGATGTCTGTAAACACCCGCTATTGAGTTGATTGCTCAGGCGTTTACACGTTATTTACCTGCGATAACAATAAAATTAGCTCCGCCTTATTCTTGATCTTCAACTGGCGGTAAGATGCAGACCGCAGCGCTTGCACCGTAGATGCAGCGTAACCGACATCCTCCGCAATGGCCTTTGTCGTTGCCCCCTCTGCCGTCATCAGCAAAATTTGCGACTGAACATCAGAAAGGGAGCGCGACGTAAGCAGGGCCAGCTGGCGCACGCGGGCCGTTTCGGTGGACCCGTTCGCCCGGTACTCCAAGACGGCCTTCTCGTCCTCAACCGAGCGGGCGAGCGCGATGTGCGTAACGAACATGGGCACAGACCAGCAAACAATCACCGTTGCCACGACGACATTGACAGCCGAACTTTGCCCCAACAACGACGCGAGGAACAACGGCTCGAAAACCGTCAGATCCTGCACCATATTGAGCAAGACAGCCCAAACAGGAGCCGTCGCCCCGAAGCAAAGCATCCATATCCCAAGCATTTTGCGCTGCGGACAGCTTCGCATCACTATATATGTGAGCAGCACCCCCGTCAGCACCGCAAGTCCATGGATTCGCCCCCTAGCGACCGCATAGATTAAGGCAACCATGCCCATTGACACCAACGGCACGATAGCCCGAGCATGGGCATGCACCTTAAACGGACGCAGCCCAACAGCGAGCGAAGCCGTAGACGCCACGCCGCAAAACAGGACCGGCACAGCCATCAACGGAACGCGCATGCACATCAATGCCGCGATATAGATAAAAGACCATTCCACAGCAGATAGCACCGCCCATACGTACGGGCTTCCGAGCCAAATCGCTTCACCCGCTCTATCCAGCGCAGCGCCACGATTCGCTTTTCCACCCGCGTAGCGTAGCGACAGAAGCAGTCCGAGACCCAATGCGTAGCTTAAGAGGGAAAAGGCGACAGCCCGCGAAACACCGGACCCCCAATCGCTATCCGCCATTACCAAGGGCCCCGCCGCAAGGAGGATAAAGAATAATGTGAGCAGGTATCGAAACAGCCGGCGCGTTCGAGCTGATGCCACTATATCGTCAGCATGCCGCTGCGGTAGCTCATGCCCTACAGTATCGCCCTCACCCGCAAACAGCGCCACGAGCTCGCGTGAGCCCGCAACCGACGCCTTCCCGTATGCTCGGTGAAGCGTTGTTCTCACCGTCGATGGCTTCGTATCCGTCTCCTTGGCAATTTCCGCCGGCGTTTTCCCTTTGAGCAGCAGTCGAACAAACTGCTCTTCTCTAGGCGACAGGGCGGGGGAAAACGCCCCCGCATCGAATGGGTCGGACGCACAGGCGATATCCGAATTGTTGTCCCGTTTCCCCCTTAGCAACATGCATACGAAGGCAGCAGCGATAACGGACCCCATCGCCAGCAATGCAATGACCACGGCATCGCTTGCGAAGTATGCCGCCTCAACAGCCGGAATAAGACCAATAGGAACTGCTACGAGCACAGAACAGGCAAACACGTCGCGCCGCCCATGGCCAAAGGCACGAGGGCGGCAAAACGGCGGGGCCACAGTCAATGCGAGATAGACCAACGGAATTAAAAGCGCAAGGCCAATTGACGCGGCCGTTACAGGGGGCATCCCCCATGGCTCGGGAACGACTCTCCATGAAACTCGACAGCAAAACAGCAGGCAAGACATGACGGCTATTGTTTCTGTAAAAATCGCGTCCTGCGGGTGACGAGTTTCCCTTTCGTCAGTCCGTGTCGACCTCTGCGTCAAAGGAGAGTCCGCCGTGCCCCAAATAACATATGAGAGAAGCAGCGACCCAACAAAGCACGAGACACACGAAACGCCATGTAACAACCAAATCGGTGCAAACACGATTGGAATAGAGTCTCCGCGAGCATAGAAAGCCAGGTCGGCCCATTCGGGAACCGTTGCAATAACACCAAGGAAAACACCGATGGCACCGAGATGCCTCGGCCTTCTCATTCCCCCCTTGCATAGCGCAGCACCATGAACAAACGCCGCGAGGCATGCGCCCAGGATAACGAGCCAGGTCATTGCACCTGACGCTAGGCCGATTGAAGATGAAAACCGGTGATAAGGGGTGACCGCCATTACGACAAGTGCAATGGCGCAGGCAGACGTAGCAGAACGGCGGGAAAAGAGCATACGGCCTCCATAGCGTGTCATTATATCGCTCGAGCCGCTCGTTTATCTCTGTTCTCACACCAGCCAGCATCAATGATTCAGGCGAACTCCAATCCGCGCCAGATCACGGTCCGGCTTTTGTTCGCAGTCCCCACATCAAAGCGGGATGCGGTTTCCTTTTGGACGCCGGTTCGGAAAGCGCATCCCGTTCCAGGGCAATATTCTGGGATGCAGTTTCCGCAGCCCACCCCATTTGGAAAGCGCATCCCATAATTTGGCTGAAAACTGAGATGCGCTTTCCAAACGAGCCGGAACGGGCCGAATCGATCGGGCCACCTCGCATCCCGCTATCCTCGCCATCTGCCCGAGCGTGCTACACTAGCAGCATCTATGCCACCGCGAACGGCTCGGCCCCGCGCCCGCCGCTCGCAAACGAACTTTAAACGCACGAGGGTTGGCCATGCCGCTTTTCTCGCAACATACCGCCCGGTTCTCGCCGGACGTTCCTTTGGAGGGCACCAGCTCTCGCGAGCTGCTCAAGCGGTACCAGCCGCTCGAGACACTTGCGACCGGCGGTTTTGGCTCCATCGAGATCTGCCGCGACACGCACCTGCGCCGCCGCGTCGCCATTAAACGCATCCCCCTTATCAACGGTGCCGGCATGCCCGCTAGCGACATCATGGATGTCCTGCGCGAGGCGCACACTGCCGCCATGCTTCAACATCCCAACATCGTGCAGGTTATCGACTTTACGCACGACACAGCCTATGCCTACCTGGTTATGGAATATGTCGATGGCATGTCGCTGGCCGAGTTTTTGCACCGCGCGGACGGCCACTCACTTACCTTTGACGAGGCCGCGGCCATTGCCGATGCCCTGGGCCAGGCGCTCACCTTCGCCCACAGTAATGGCGTACTCCACCTGGACATTAAGCCCGCCAACGTGCTCATCGACCACTCGGGCAATGTAAAGCTCACCGACTTTGGCATGGCGCGGCTGTCGTCCGCCGGTGGCTTTGGCGGCTCACGCGGCGGCACCATCGGCTACATGCCGCCCGAGCAGCTCGATATCGAGACCGGCACGGTCGACGAGCGCGCCGATGTCTTTGCCCTCGCCTGTGTGATCTACGAGGGCCTGTGCGGCAGCGCTCCTTTTATGGCGGCCACGCCCGCCGACTCGCTCGGCCGCATCATCGGCGGCGCCACCTATCCCAGCGAGCTGATACCACACTTTCCCCCGGGAGCCGAGGCCGCGCTCATGAGCGCGCTCTCCCCCATGCCGCAGGACCGCCCCAACAGCATCGAGGCATTTTGCGACCAACTCCTTGCCGGTCTGGGCAGCGTGCGCGAGGGCCGTCGCAGTCTGGAGCAAATGGTTGGCGAGCTTTCGGATGACGAGCAGGAGCTCGACGATATCGAGCCGTCGCACTACGAGGACGACGCCATCGAGGTCGACCCCGCACTCGGCTGGGCGGGCACGCGCTGGAGCCATGCGCGCGACTACACCATGCGCACTATCTCGGCGCTAACGTGCGGCACCTATAGCTTTTTGCTGATGCAAACGGCCGGGGTCGCGGCGCTTCCCGGCCTGGTCATTGCGGCCATCGCGATCGGAGCGGCGGCTGGCCTGGCCCCCCAGATTGGCTCGGCCATCTCGGCTGTGGGCTTTTTGGTGCTCATGGCCAACGCCACCATGCAGGCGCAGGGCATCTTGTCGATGTTGCCCGTCGCGGTGATCTTTGCCGCCGCCATGTCCGGTTGGTGGATTGCCTGGGGTCGCACCGAGGCTGCCGCGAGCGCCGCGCTCACCTGTGCACTCGCGCTTGGCTGTCTGACCGGCAATACCTTCCTGGCAGCTGGGGTCGCCGCCGGCGTCGCGTCATTTTGGCTCGGCCCGGCAAGCGCCGCCGCGGCAACGGGCATGGGCGCGCTTTTTGCCCGTCTGGCCACGGTCGCGCTTTCAGCCGGAGGCGTGCTGGGGCTCGGTAACGTTGCCGCAGCGCTGGGAGACCCGCTCCTTTGGGCTGCCTTTGTGCTGGTCGCGGCAACTGCCGCAGCGTCATCTGCGCTGCTCAATACCCATGCCAAGCGTGCCGATCAGGGCTCAAACCTTGTCGCAATCGCCGCCATCGCTGTCACCGGCATCGGCTGCGCAGCGGCGTCCTGTCTTGCACACCATATGGAAATTGCCAGCCTTGCAGCCGCGGTCATCGCCAAGGCGGCGGTTGCGGGAACCCTATCCTCTATAATCGTTGGGATATGCCTATATTTGCTCGGATACCAAAGAACCTATACGGAGAGTGATCTTTCGTGAACTTCCTGAACATCTTCGAGGACCACGTGGCCGGCATCTTCGGTGCCACCCGTGCCCCGTTCTCCTTTAAGAAGCTTGCCAAGCAGGCCGCTCGCGACATGGAGGATCAGACTCTGGTGATCAACGGCGTCAACACGGCGCCGGCACTCTATACCATCCTTATCGCCGCCGACGACGATCCCATGCTCGCCCCGTTCTACCCCGAGCTTTCGCGCGAGGTCCGCGAGTTTGTGAAGGCGCAGGCCGAAAAGCGCCGCTATGTCTTTGTCGGCGAGCCCCTCGTGCGTTTTATGATCGATCCGCAGCTGCGCGCCGGCAAGTTCTCGGTCTTTGCTGAGAACGTCGATGCGCCCACACTCGGCCGCCTGTACGAGGAAGAGCGCGCCTACCAAAACGGCCTGGGACAGAACAACTCCGCGG